>CAJWNF010000034.1 GCA_913044155.1 uncultured Gammaproteobacteria bacterium | reverse complement strand
AGGGCGAGTTAGAGTCACTTAGACGTTTCAAGGACGACGTTAAAGAGGTCAAATCCGGCACCGAATGCGGTATCGGTGTTTTGAACTATACCGATGTTCAGCCTGGAGATGAGATTGAGGTATACGAGCGCATCGAGCAAGCACGTACACTCTAAATATAGGGCTTCTGCGTGATTCAACAAATCAGCCACCGCAAAGAGAGAGTTAATGAGCTCATGAAGCGTGAATTGGTTATGCTTTTAAAGCAAGACACTAAGGATCCGCGCCTTCAAGATGTAGTTATCACTGATGTTATCGTTAGTCGGGATCTCGGCTCTGCCAAAGTATTTTTTTCGGTGGCAGAGGAATCGCAAGAAATGGCTTCATCATTACTTAATAAAGCCAGTGGTTTTTTTAGATCGCGCTTATCTAAAGAGCTGGATTTGCGCCACACACCATCACTCAGTTTTATCTATGATACAGCCCTAAACACTGGCGCTAGAATGGACAAACTTCTAAAAAAACTCTAAACACTAGCAAGGATAATGTCTGGAGGCAATAAAAAAGGCAGAGATATCAATGGCGTTGTTTTGTTGGATAAGTCTGTTGGCAATACATCTAACCATTCGCTGCAGCGAGTCAAGCGACTATTTGATGCAAAAAAGGCGGGGCATACCGGTAGCCTTGACCCGTTAGCAAGTGGCTTATTGCCTATATGTTTTGGGCAGGCAACCAAGGTTGCACAATATCTTCTAGACAATGATAAGCGCTATTTTGTTGTTGCCAGACTAGGCCAGATAAGCAGTACTGGTGATATTGAAGGGGATATAGAGAGCTTTGGATCTACTAATAATATCGATAAGTCGTCCATAAGAGCTACGTTGAGGCAATTTGTTGGAGAGATCGATCAAGTGCCTCCGATGTTTTCGGCCCTAAAACGTAACGGCACACCGCTATATAAACTGGCACGAAAAGGTATCGAAGTAGAGAGGGAAGCTAGAGCAGTTACGATTCACAAAATCAACATGCTCAGCTACAAAGAAGAGTTGTTAAGTTTGGATGTAAGTTGCTCAAAAGGAACCTATATTAGAACTCTAGTTGAAGATATAGGAAAATCGCTCGGCTGCGGTGGACATGTCATTGAATTGAGAAGAACCGGTTTTGCTCACTTTGATATTGTCGAGAGCAGGACTTATGAACAACTCTTAGAGCTAAAAAAAGAAAGTAAGGAGTCCCTAGATTCGGTCCTATTGGGGGCACACGACATGTTGCCGGGAATTGAGAGTCTATATTTAGATGCAAAACAAACAGCAGACATTAGGCTTGGAAGAAAGATCCAGTATGGCAGCTTTGACAAGATAACCAAAGTTAAATTGTTTGATAATAAGCAAAATTTTGTTGGTATTGGACAGACTAACTTATTGGGTGAAATACTACCTAAACGTCTTTTTGTATAAAATTAAGGAGCGATTTTTATTTAGTCTCTGTTAAAGGACAGCTAGATTATAATTTAGCTAAAGACGGACCGAAAAGATTTGTTAAAAGAAATATAGTGGGGACATTATGAAGGTTTTAGTAGTCGGTTCTGGCGGCAGAGAACACGCTCTTGCATGGCAGTGCGCAAGCTTTAATATAGTGGAGCATGTCTTTGTTGCTCCTGGAAATGCAGGGACTTCATTAGAAGAAAAAATATCAAATATTGAAATTGAATCAAGCGAAATTGAAGCGCTTATTGAGTTTGCTATTAATGAAGCTATTGACATTACAATAGTTGGCCCTGAGGCGCCCCTCATTGCAGGTATTGTGGACGACTTCCGTGCCCATGATTTGACTATATTTGGCCCCACTCAGGCAGCCTCACAGTTAGAAGGATCGAAGGTTTTTTGTAAAGACTTTTTAAACAGAAATAATATCCCAACCGCCTTTTATGAGGTTTTTACTGAACACGAACGCGCAATTTCCTATGTAAAAGAGAAAGGTGTTCCTATAGTTATCAAGGCGGACGGTTTGGCTGCAGGGAAAGGGGTTATTGTTGCTAAAACAGAGCAGGAGGCTTTCGAAGCGATAGACGAAATGTTAAAAAGCAACCGTTTCGGTGTGGCTGGTTCAAGGGTTGTGATTGAAGAATTTTTAGTTGGCGAGGAGGCTAGCTTTATTGTTATGGTGGACGGCAAAAATGTATCGCCGATGGCAACCTCGCAAGACCACAAGGCACGAGACAATGCTGACAAAGGTCCTAACACTGGAGGTATGGGCGCCTATTCGCCTGCTCCAGTAGTAAACCCAAGTATTTTTGATGATGTCATGAAGAATATTATTCAGAAAACTGTCGACGCTATGTCTGCTGAAGGCTCGCCATATACTGGCTTTCTGTATGCTGGATTGATGATAAACAATGGCAAGGCAAAAGTGCTAGAATACAATTGCAGGTTTGGTGATCCTGAAACCCAGCCAATCATGATGCGTTTGAAATCAAATCTCGCACAACTATGCCTGTTGGCAGCCCAAGGAAAGTTAGATGAAACTCATATTGAGTGGGATGAAAGGGTTTCATTGGGCGTTGTCTTGGCCGCTAATGGTTATCCTAACGATTACAAGAAGGGTGAAAAAATTATCGTTCCTGTTGACTCAGGTGACGCTAAGATTTTTCATGCAGGAACTAAACTTGAAAGCAACAACATAGTGAGTAATGGTGGCCGTGTTCTGTGCGCTACTGCCCTTGGAAGCAGTATTCAGGAGGCCCAAAAGAGAGCATATGAGCTTGTAGACAGGGTCGATTGGCACGGTTCATACTATCGAACAGACATTGGATTTAAAGCTCTTTAATCATTCTTCAGATCTCAGCGTCATTGGTATTGACGAGGCTGGCAGAGGCCCGCTAGCAGGCACCGTTGTTGCAGCCGCTGTTATCCTCCCAAGTGGTTTTCAGATAGAAGGTCTGACTGACTCAAAAAAGCTTAGCGAAAAGAAGCGCAATGCACTTTACCAGCAAATAACGCAGCATTGTCGCTGGTCTGTCGGTGAGGCCAGTAGCATCGAGATTGATGAATTAAATATACTAAAAGCCACCATGCTGGCGATGAAGCGCGCAGTTATTAATTTAGAAAAAGGCCATTTAGCGAACAACGAATCAACAAACTATAGAGTCCTTGTTGATGGTAATTGTTGCCCAGACATTCCGAACTGTAAGTCTATAATCAAGGGCGACTTGACTGTACCAGTGATTTCTGCCGCCTCAATAATCGCAAAGGTATCAAGGGACAGGCAAATGCAAGATCTAGATATTAGGTATCCAGAATACGGGTTTGCCAAACATAAGGGGTATGGTACCAAAGAGCATCTACTAGCTTTGTCAAGGCATGGGGCGCTAAAGGGCGTTCATCGGTACTCTTTTGCCCCTGTTAGAGATATCAATTAGTGTAAAGCTCGTCAAGCTGTTTTTGTAGCTCTTTTTGGGCTGCCTCAAGCTCAGTCTTTTTAGCTTCTAGCGCAGCTTTTCTTTCGGCGTCGGCCTTCTCTTTGTTTTCTCTCTCTACTTCTTCAGCGGGACGGGCGCTGAGATAATCGAAGAGCTTCACAACTTTGTCAATATTTTTCGCTTTAGCAGCCTGATTAGTTGCGTGTTCAGCTTCCCGCTTTGTTACCGAGCCCATCAAATACACTATCTGTCTTTCCGTCATAACCTTGACATGTGTTGGATGGAAAACCTCCTGATCCTGGAACAGCGCTTCGATTTGTAGGGTAATGATATTGTCTTTGGCTCTTGAGAAATAGCCTATTGCTGGCATGATGGCGACTTCATTGATAAGCTGTTTCATTTTTGGCGCATTTTGCTTAAGTTGTTTTGCGAGGTAGTCTTTCGCTTCTTCACTTGGAACTTCTCCAGCTACTACCGCTGTTTTGCCGTAGACTATAAATTTCAGATGGGCGTTTTCGAGCATTTCGTCATCACGAATAATGTTTCCAAGTCGCATGTAGAGAGCTTTATCATCGATAATTTCGCCGGCACTGCGACGGTCGCTGCTAACAGAAGCAAAGGCGCTCACGGCGGTCGCTCCCTGAACGATAGGCGAGCATGAAGACAACAGAAGAGATGTAATCAATAGGGCTAACAAAAAGATTAACTTTTTCAATATAACTCCTAGTGGACTCTAAATCTAACCATTCATGGACTATTTTAAATCAGATTTAGAGCGTTTGGTAATAAAGCTTATAGTAAATTCCATAATCATAGGGTTATAAGTTGAGAACTGAAAAAAAACACTTTAAACTTGTTTAATTATTTCTCGATAATTAATCATGCGGTGATTATTTAATCAAGCATAATTATTTCTGTTACGTGAAATTAATAGTTAGATATAAACTTTAGGTAGACTAAATGAGCGGAACTTTATTCATTGTTGCGACCCCGATTGGCAATCTGGATGACATAACATTCAGGGCCGTTGAGACTTTAAAAAGCGTAGATCTTGTCCTAGCTGAGGATACTCGTCACAGTCAAAAAATACTCAACCACTTCAATATTAAAACGCCGATCAGTGCTTTTCATGATTACAATGAAAGAGAAAAATGCAATACAGTAATTGACAAACTAAAGCAAGGGGATTCGATTGCTCTTATAAGTGATGCAGGAACCCCTCTTATAAGCGATCCTGGCTATATATTGGTTTCTGCAGCAAAAAAGAATTCCGTTAATGTAGTCCCTATACCAGGACCGAGCGCCTTGATTGCCGCACTCTCGGCATCAGGCATCCCGAGCGACAGTTTCAGTTTTTTTGGCTTCTTGCCAAGCAAACAAAATGCCAGAATTAAGACTTTGAAGACGTTCGCTAGTCGACCTGAAACGATTATTGTATATGAATCTCCGAAACGTATAATGGCCACGCTAACGGATATGCTCTTTGTGTTTGGCGAAGAGCGTGAAGTTTGCTTGGCAAAGGAGCTTACCAAAACCTTTGAGACAATTCTAACGACAAACATACCAAACCTGATTGATTATATCAGCGCCGACCCTGGACATCAGAAAGGTGAATTTGTACTATTGATTTCCTCAACTGCTAAAAAGGGGCAATTAGAGCTCGACCAGCAGCTCGATAGATTGTTGCCTGTTCTTTGTAGTGAGATGGGCTCTTCCAAGGCCGCCAAGTTAGCTGCTAAAATTACCGGCATTGATAAGAAATATTGCTACCAAAGGGCGATAGAGTTATGAGCAACTTTTATAAACACCACATCTTTTTCTGCAACAATGTGCGCCAAAATGGCAAGAAGTGTTGTTCGCAAAACGGCGCAAAAGAGCTCTACCGCTACGCCAAGGACCGTTGCCGCGAGTCTTCAATGCTGGGCAAGGGCGGCATTGGTGTCAGTGAATCTCGCTGTCTCGGTCGCTGTGAGCACGGTCCTGTCGTTGTCGTCTATCCAGACGATGTTTGGTATCAGTATATTGATGAAGATGATGTCGATGAGATTATCGAGTCACACTTGATAGGCGGCAAAGAGGTTGAGCGTCTCAAGATCAAATAAACAGACCGATATATCCAAAAACACTCTACAACAAATCTATACCTTTATTTGGATTATATTCTCGACAGCTGCTGTTTCCTTTCTGCTGATTCTTATCGCTAATAGAAATATTATTAACCTGAAAGTTTATCCTCTTATTAGAAATGAATAAAAAGATAATCCAACTAAAGAGAAATAAGTTTTTGATAAAGACTGGTAACTTGTTCTTCCAGTTCGTCTAGGCTAGAGTTGTTTTCTATAACGTCTGTCTGTAAATGTTTTTTGAGTTCTAAACGTTCCTCTCGACTGACTTGAGTAGAGAGCATAGAATCAGCTTTTCCCCGATCAATGTCCTCTCTTGCCATCAAGCGATTCAGTTGATTGTTTGCTTCGCAGTCTACAATAATAGCCCTATCAAAAGGTCCCCAGAGTGCTTTCTCAACTAAAAGAGGTACTACGATAATAATTACACCATGGCTTTGCTTATCCATTGCATTTTGCATTTTGCTTAAGATTTTTGGATGTAGAGTTTTCTCAATGAATAATCGGTTTTGTTCATTCTGATACAGCTCATCACGCAAATGTGTACGGTTAAGGAAGCCATCATTAGTCAATATGTCCTTTCCAAAATGAGCGACTAGTTCATTCAGGCCATCAGTCCCAGGTTCAACTACCTCTCTAGCTAATATGTCTAAATCGATAATAGTACAACCGAGATTATGTAGCAGGTTGCTGACCAGAGTTTTCCCGGATGCAATTCCACCCGTGAGTGCAACCTTAAGGTTAGATGTTGTCATTAACAATAAACAGAAATAGTTTTTATCGTTAAATTTTATAATGAAAGCTGACTCGGAATAGATAAATGCTCAATCA
>CAJWNF010000033.1 GCA_913044155.1 uncultured Gammaproteobacteria bacterium | reverse complement strand
TTCGGATGTGCAAAAACCTCATATCCCAATTCTCCCGAGTAACCAGTCCTAGAAACCATAACCGGAATTCCAAATTCACCTCCTATGCGTCCAATTGTAAATCGGAACCATTTAAGGTCATCAACATCGGGTTGGAGCCTTGGTGTCCAAATAATTTTTGCTAACGTCTCGCGACTCTTTGGCCCCTGTACTGCTACGTTGTGTAATTGATCTGTGGAAGATTTAATCCATACATCTAGATTCCTGTCTTTGGCAATTTTACGAAGTAGCTTTCCGCCATCGTCTGAACCGCCAATCCAGCGAAAGTTATTTTCACAGAGACGGTACAAAGTGCCGTCATCTACCATACAGCCGTTTTCATAGCACATAGCAGAATAAACAACTTGTCCAACCGCAAGTTTGCGAACGTCTCTGGTTATAGCATACTGCATCAATGCTTCAGCATCTTGACCATAAACTTCAAACTTTCTTAGCGGCGCAAGATCAATCATTGCAACCCCTTCACGGCACTGCCAATATTCCTTTATGGCACCTAAGTTTGTATAGTCTAGTGGCAACCAATAGCCATTGTAGTTGTCAAAATTCTTAGTTAATTTTGAAGTGTTTTTATGAAAACCGGTTTCTTTAGTCATAGTTGGTATTGATTTAGGGTCAGGTCTAAAAGCCGTCGCTGGTGAAAAATTGTTACTATTATCGTATATCCTAACATGGATATCGGTTGGATTCCAATTGTTGGCAGAGGATGTATCGTCCGGGCAAGCTGATGACACACAAACCAGATCATCTAAAGCTTTAAATAAAACGTAGTCGCCGGGTCTTGACCAAGAAACATCTGCAGAGAGTGCATGGCACTCTTCAATTGCCGTATTAAAAAATAAATTAACTGCAACCCAGTTCTTGCGCGGTGCAATGCCATATTCGGCAAGAGACTTGTTGAAGTTGTCATTGCAATTGATATGACCTGGAAAACCTCTATCGTCATAGTATTTAGCATTGCAAGCCAAACCAAATGTGTCATGCCTGCAAACCGTATCGCGAACAACTTCAACCAACGGCACTGAATTCTGATTATAAAACTTGTCATGACATCCTGGTTCAGGATAACTCTTAAGCATGTGTGACCTGGTCACGGTTGGATCGAGATTTAATTCCTCATTGTTTTTCAAGTCTTCAACTAAAAATGCTTGGAAATCCGAGCATTGATGCCCTTCTACATCAATGATTTGTATGTATTCGCCCGCTTTGACCTTGTAAGCCATCGCTGAACTGTTCTTAACCCTAATTTCCTTTTTTGTTTTTGCGAGAGGCTCTGGTAGTCTTTCTGACGGCTTTGTTGGATTTGCACGAGAAACATTTATCAGAATCTCTGTTGGTGAGTCATGTCCATCGACAATCATCGGGCCACCCTTTGCATCAAAAACACACCAGGCATCCTTGTCAATAACAAAAGATTGACGGGAATCAGCTCGGCTTTTATCTTTGAAGAGTTCAATGCCACTTAATTTACTGGTATCGATTTTGTTATGACTCAATATAGCTTTAAGCATATCAGAGTAGTCTGCTGAAACCATTTCTGTTGAAGCACTACAGGGCTTACTGTTCCACTCAAGAGAATTATTTATCATAGAACCTTTTGAATCAAAGGCCAAGAGATTACATTGCTGGTCACCTTCAACATCAACAATTTCAACAGAATCACCATGTTGCAATTCTATTGAAACGGCTTGACCGCCATATATCTGGTAGGTTTCTATATCGCCAGCATAACTGGCAGATTGTATATTACTCAATAGTCTTTCCCCCTAATGATTTATACAATAACAATGGAATTATAAAATATCATTTAATAAACAGTCAATTTTATAAAATTCACCTTTTAGCGAAATTAATTTAATCATATGTATAAGCATAAAAGACACCATTAAATGTATGGAAATTTGAGCTTATTAATCATAATATTAAATCCAATTTTGAAATAAATTTTTTAGTTTTAACAGCACCTCAAAAGGGGGGAGAGATGCTGTCAAACTAAAGGGTAAACTAATTAAAGTTTGTAGAAACAAATCTTCAGCTGACCCCAAAAATTACTTACCAGTACTTAAATTTAGAGTAAGCATTATTTAAATCAACGATTGGATGACCCTCAGACATTTGGAACTTAATCAACAATTCACGTGCAATCATGTCGCGTTCTTGCTGGTTATCAGGCAAATTAATCGTGTCAGGAATTGTTACCCAGCCATTTATATTTCTATCAAAGACTGCGGCTCGGTCTTCCTCATAACCCATATGAACATCTTCCAGCCAATTAAGATCTTTCCAGCCCATCTTGTCAATATATTTTTGCAAAAAAGGTGTAATGTGCTTAAGGTCTGGAACTAAATTCACATCGTACCTATAGCCGATATGTTGGCCGATTTCTTGTTCACGAACGGTGTCTAGACCGTCATTGTCAATGAAATACCCTTCTTCATTTTTACTCATGATTACTCCTTATCTAAAAACGTGTCATGTCAGGGCGACCAACTGTATGCTGAGAACCTGCAATAGGCACCTGTGCACAAGCTGAAGCCTCCATAGTCAAAGCGGCTATATCTTCTGGCTCTAATGAATGTACATTAGTTTTGCCACAAGCACGCGCCATCATTTGGCATTCAATTGCTAGTGTATGTAAGAAGTTGTATACACGCTGTGAAGCTGCATCCGGATCTAGACGCTTTCTAAGCTCAGGGTCTTGAGTTGCAACGCCAACAGTGCAGCGACCAGTATGACAGTGATAACATTCACCAGGCTTAACGCCCATCTCACCTTCAAAGTCGGCTTCTGGAGTGTCTCTGTTACAATTAAGCGCCATCATTACAGAATGGCCAATCGCAACAGCATCAGCGCCTAGTGCAACAGCTTTTGCTACGTCACCACCATTACGAATACCACCTGCATATACTAAAGATATCCTGCCAGTCATACCAACATCATCAATCGCTCTACGGGCCTGACGAATAGCAGCAATACCTGGAACGCCAGTTTCTTCAGTTGCAAGGTGAGGTCCTGCACCAGTACCGCCTTCCATGCCGTCAATATAGATACTATCACAGCCAGTTTTAGCGGCCATACGAACGTCATCATAAACACGAGCGGCACCTAGCTTTAATTGAATTGGAATTTGACCGTCTGTCGCTTCACGGATTTCTTCAATTTTAAGTGCTAGATCGTCTGGACCAAGCCAGTCAGGGTGTCTAGCAGGAGAACGTTGGTCAATACCAGCTGGTAATGAACGCATTTCTGCAACTTGGTCTGTTACTTTTTGACCCATTAAGTGACCACCTAAACCAACCTTACAACCTTGACCGATGAAAAATTCAACACCATCAGCGAGACGTAAATGGTTAGGGTTAAAGCCGTATCGAGACTGGATACACTGATAAAGCCACTTACTAGAATAACGCCTCTCATCAGGAATCATACCTCCCTCACCTGAACAAGTCGCTGTTCCAGCCATTGTAGCGCCACGAGCTAAAGCTGTTTTAGCTTCATAACTCAAAGCACCAAAACTCATGCCAGTTACATAAATAGGTATGTCTAGTTCTAATGGACGCTTAGCCTCGGGGCCAATAATGGTCTTGGTTAAGCATTTTTCTCTATAACCCTCGATAACAAAACGGGTTAGCGTACCTGGCATAAAAGTCAAATCATCCCATGTTGGAATCTTTTTGAATAGAGAGAATCCTCTCATTCTGTAACGACCCAAATCTGACTTGATATGAATATCGTTCATCACTTCCTTCGGGAAGATAAAACTTTTACCTAAATTGTATTTATCTTCTTTTTCGCTCATAATATTTCCTTGTATTAATTTAGTTAAAAAGTATGATTAAAGAACTATTTTCTTTTCATGTGGTTCTAGATTATCGTAGTTCCACAATTGCTTACCTGAAACATACTTCTGCATTTTCTCAACCCCTTTAGGCGTTTTAATGCCATAAAGGTCAAGTTTTGAAGTTAGGTAACGGATATCTAGTTCAGTCATTTCGCCTGGCACACAGTCGACACCTAACTCTTCAACCTCTCCGCCAATATAAATAGTGCCGTCATACATCGAGTCACCCAGGTTCATCCCAGCATCACCACAAATAATCATACGGCCACGTTGCATCATAAAGCCAGAGAATGCACCTGTATTACCACCAACCAGGATTGTGCCGCCTTTTTGGTCAATACCAGTACGTGCACCAACACTACCTCTACATACAAGGTCGCCGCCTCTAATAGCTGCTCCAAATGTTGAGCCAGCATTGCCCTCAATAACGACAGTACCTGCCATCATGTTTTCTGCACATGACCAACCAACTCGGCCCTTAATATGGACATTTGGTCCGTCAATCAAACCGCAACCAAAGTAGCCTAGACTGTCTGAAAAAGTTAGGTTTAGACGATTCAAAATACCAACACCAACGCCGTGACGTGACATGGGGTTATCAACCGTAATGTCTCCTATACCTTTTTCCATTAGCGCTCTAATTTCTCCATTGATTTCTCTTGGTGTCATCTCGAGTGCATCGATTGTCGCACTTTTGCTTGTGTCAACGTCAAATGAATGAAAATAAGTTAGATTTTCACTTTCATCAGCAGAGAAGAAACGTTGCTGAGTACGTCCTTTTAATTGCTCTTCATGAAGTCCCATTTCATGAGACTTATCTTTATTTAATGTTGCCATACTTTTACCTCTCCATGATATGGGTCAAATGTATCAATAGGATGATCAAACAACTTTCTGATTGCGACCTCTTCTGAAGCAAGAGCAATCATATCATCGCCCTCATACACAACCATTGGTTTAGCAGCCATAACATCCTTAGCCATCCCAAGCTCGTCTTTTGTTGCCACCAGATAGGTGAAAACGCCATCAAGAAATTCAACAGAATCTCTCATCGCTGTTTCCAAATCAACACCCTCACTTATTTTGTCTGCAATATATACCGCGATAAGTTCTGAATCACAGTTAGATGAGAAGCGACGTCCTTTACGCTCAAGTGCGCGTCTGTTGGTCCAGTAATTGGTCAGCTGACCGTTATGAACAACAGCAACGTCGTTAAATGGATACGCCCAATATGGATGAGCGGAACGAATATCTACATCTGACTCTGTTGCCATCCGCGTGTGTCCGATACCGTGAGTACCGTTAAAACTGTTAAGCCCATACTGTTCAGAAACGCCTTCAGCGTCTCCAAGATCTTTGACCAGCTCAAGTGAATTCCCGATAGACAAAATTTCAACGCCCTCAATATCTTCAATGAAGTCTGCCAATTTCTTCATATCACCCGAAAATTCAATCTCATAACGATGAGCATATTCAGTTGGACTTTCTTTGCTAACAACCTTAACTCCTAGTTCAGCGAGGCGTGAGTCAATTGTTTCTAAGCGCGACTCGATGGCAGCATGTATATCGTAACTTCCCTCTAGGTCAGCTGCCTCAGCTACTTTAAAACGTAATATCTGATTGCCTTTATCTGGCCCATACATTGCATAACCAGTTGAATCCGGACCTCTATGCTTCAAAGCCTGCAACATTGATGTCATTTGTTCACCAATATTTACGCTTTTCCCGCCTTGTTTATGAATAATTCCTGCTATTCCGCACATAAATAAATCTCCTATCCTAATATTTGCCCACCTAGGAGGGTGGGTACTCTAAATAAAAACCTAAATCTAGCTAGCCTATGGCAAGCAATCCAAGTAAGTCTCAACATCCCAATCTGTAACCGTATGGTTAAATCTTTCCCACTCGTCATTCTTGTAGTGGTGATAGACTTTATACATTTCATCGGGCATTGCAGATTTGATCACTTCATCGTTTGCAAGCTCATTCATCGCATCACCTAATGACATAGGAAGCTTCTTAACATTTTTACCTGCCTCCATTGCTTCATAGATATTGCGTTCTTCAGGCTCACCTGCATCAATATCGTTATCGATACCGTCACCCATAGCTTTTAGTAAAGCTGAACCCATTAGGTAAGGGTTGACCATTGAGTCAACTGAGCGGTATTCGAAACGTCCTGGTGCAGATACGCGTAGTGCACAGGTACGGTTTTGATAACCCCAGTCAGCAAAAATTGGCGCCCAAAAACCGGTATCCCAAAGGCGACGATATGAATTTACTGTTGAAGAGCCAATAGAGGTAAGCGCTGGTAAATGCTTGATAACACCACCAATCGAATTTAGGCCAATAGGGCCAGGCTTAACTTCGTCAATTGAAGGGTCTGGCATGAACGTGTTTTTGCCACCCTCTTTGTAAGTGTAGCATCCTGGCATACCTGGAAGTTCTCCATCAATAGAGGCAATCTCTGGATGGAATACATCCTTGCCACCTTTCCA
>CAJWNF010000032.1 GCA_913044155.1 uncultured Gammaproteobacteria bacterium | reverse complement strand
TGTCATTGATAGCTTTAACTACCACCTCTGGATGAAAAGTAGCGGCATACACTTCGCCAACACCCTGAATTCCACATTTTGTTTCTAAACCCAAAAATATCCAATACATGCCACCTACATGGGGACTGGGAGTACAGACAATGTTAGTAGTTAGTTTATCGACCTGCATTTAATTAGCGATGAATTAGATTATTGGATATCTTAGCCTATTTTATTTAAGTTTTGGCATTTCACGCATAAACATGGCGCGCTCAATTTCTTTTTTTGATGTCTCAAAATTCTCAGCTGCCAAGTGCCCTGAAAAAACCGCGTCTGCAATAAGCCCAGGTGCCAACGCATCACCAATTAACTCTATGTGGCGTTTAGGTGTGTCACTGTCTAGGGACGCTTCTTGTAGCAGTTGCAGGTAAAGTGTTCTGTTTGGCAAGCGCTCTGTGACAAGAATCAATGTTTTACAAGCTAACTCTGTCGCCTCGTTGGTATATATACATCTCATCTCTAAGGTGTCGCCATTGGCACTACTGATTGTCTTGCTAGGAATTATATTAACGTTTTGATTTAGCAGGGATTTTTGTACTCTTTGCTGCTCCAATGTAGAAACAGTCCAGGGCGAGACAATACTGGCAGGAGTAACAAAAGTAACATTGTGCCCTTGCGAGCTCAAATGATCAGCAATGACACCAGCCAAATAACCTTGATCATCATCGTAAATAACTATAGGTCCCTCAAGCGAGCTCTGTTTTCTAATAGCATCTGTTGGAGTTAGCACCTGAATGGTTTCTAGCCCAGCGATCTCTTTTCTTTGACTTCGCCCAACACCATCATCTCGCCAGCTTGAGCCTGTAGCAATAAATACGTTGTTTACACCAAGCTCGTTTATATGTGAAAGTGTAAGTTCGCTCTCTCTATATATTTCAATATTTGTTTTTTGCTGAATCTCATATACCCTGTTATCCACAACCCTTTTCCATGCAGAGAGCCCTTTAAGGTCAGATTCAAGCAGTACACGACCCCCCAATTCACTAGCACCCTCACTCAAAATAACATGGTAGCCGCGACGTGCTAACTGCATGCTGCATTCAAGTCCAGCAGGTCCAGAACCAACAACTAGTGCAGCTTGTTCTGTTTTTCTTGGTTTGATTTTTTCAGGATGCCAGCCACGACGCCACTCTTCCCCCATTGTTGGATTTTGGGTACAACGAATTGGCACCGAGAGGTTGTCGCTCGAAACACAGATATTACAGCCTATACATTCTCTAATTTCATCTATCCTTCCTTCTTTAATTTTGTTTGGCAGATAGGGATCAGCAATAGAGGGCCTAGCAGCGCCAATTAGATCAACTGTTTGTTGTTTTATCAAACTAGTCATCAAATCCGGTGAAGTAAATCTGCCAACACCAACTACTGGCTTTGAAGTCAGGCTTTTTACAAACTCAATATAGGGAACTTGATAACCTTCATTGATTTCAAAACGCGATGTTTGTGAATCATTAGACCAGTCGGAAACATTAACATCCCACAAATCAGGCATTTCAGCCAACAACTCTACCACAGCTCTTCCCTCTTCATCAAACTGCATCCCGTCAATACCCTTTAGTTCATCCACGGCGAAACGAAAGGCAACTGCACAGGTGTCCCCTATGGCTTCTTTAGTATCTTCTAATAACTCTCTGGTTAGGCGAACACGATTTTCAATGCTGCCTCCATAATCGTCAGAACGTGTATTGATTTCAGGCAACATAAATTGCTGAGCTAGAGACATTCCATGACCGGCATAAACATAGACAATGTCAAATCCTGCCGCTTTGGCATTGATTGCAGCTTGTCGATGCCAACGTCTGAACTCAAGAATATCTTTTTTATTCATTCGCCTTGCCTGTCTTGGATAAATTAGATCTATCGACTGATCTACAGGAGACAAGGTGGGCAGCCTAGAATATAGGTTAGCCGAATGATTGCCGCTATGTGTTAACTCTATCGCAGCTAGTGCTCCGTGTTTATGAACTGAGTCTGTCATTAGACGTAGTGCAGGGATATCTTTTGCATCCCATATTCGTTGTTCGGCATAGGGAGATAAATCTGAAGTTGGATGTATTTCTGCCTCTTCAGTACTAACAACACCCCAACCACCTTGTGCCTTAATAGAACGCATTGCGGCATGAGCCCGGGGGCGTAAATGTCCCATACCACAACAATGAGGCACTTGATAAAAACGATTATTAGTTGTAACAGGGCCTATCTTGACGGATTCAAATAGAACGCCAAAAGGTTGCTCATTATTCATATTAGGTCCCACCCCTTGTTAACAATTTAGATATCTTTTTAAAATCACCTATTGACAAAAAAAATTAAGAATTATCCATTGATCTTTTAACTTTTCCTTGACGTTGAGAATTTTTCCAATCAGGATCTATCCAAACGTCAGCATTGCTTTGTGATAATGGCTTGTTACCTAATATTACATCGGCAATTTTTTCAGCTACCATCAAGGTGGGCGCATTAAGGTTGCCATTCGTAATACTCGGAAAAATCGAAGAATCTACCACTCTAAGTTTTTCAATACCGATGACTTTTCCAGAACTATTTACGACCGCCATGGAATCGCTATCAGCACCCATCTTGCAAGTACATGAAGGGTGATAAGCGCTCTCAACATTAGCCCTTACCCAGGCATCTATCTGGTTGTCTGTATTTACTTCGATGCCTGGACTTTCCTCGTCACCTCGATACTCATCCAGAGCGGGTTGATTTAGAATTTCTCTGGTAAGCCTGATACAGTCTCGCCAATCCTGGATATCTCGCTCAGTTTCTAGGTAATTGAATAAAATGCTTGGTTTTGCTTCCGCATCGGCACTGTTAATTCTTATCCTTCCCCTACTGGTCGGTCTATTGACACCTGCATGGACTTGATACCCATGACCTTTCATTGACGCCTTGCCATCATAGCGCATCGCTGCTGGCAAAAAATGATACTGAATATTTGGCCATTCAACCCCATTTCGAGACCTAATGAATCCACAAGATTCAAAATGATTAGTGGCTCCTAAACCACTTCTAAACAACAACCATCGGGCGCCAATAAGGCCCATACTAAAATAATTCAACTTGCTATTCAGGGTGATAGGTTTTTTGCAATGATATTGAAAGTAGACCTCAAGATGGTCTTGCAGATTTTCCCCTACACCTGGCAGTTCATGTTGCAACTCTACACCTGCATCCCTCAATACCTCTCTTGGTCCAATTCCTGATAATTGCAGCAGTTGTGGAGAACCGATAGAGCCGGCACTAAGAATTACCTCCTTATTAGCATTGACTCTTGCAATTTCACCATTTCTCTTGTATTCAACGCCTGTCGCAGTCTTATTTTTAAGCAATACACGTTTAACTAAGACGCCAGAAAGTATAGTAAGATTCGATCTTTTCTTTGCTTCCTCAATGTATGCGCTTGAGGCTGATGCACGGACACCATTATCAACAGTCATATGCATAGCGCCAAAACCTTCCTGTTGTTCGCCGTTGTAGTCATTTGTTGTAGGATAACCGGCCTCATGGCCAGCTTCTATAAAGGCTTGGTAGAGTGGATTAAATTTCATATTGTTGCCGCCACAGGTGGCTACGGGACCATCACCACCGCGATAGTTATCTTCGCCATCCTGCCAACTCTCTGTACGCTTAAAATAGGGCAAGCAATCCTTATAAGACCAACCAACAGCACCCTCCTTTTCCCACTGATCAAAATCACGGGCATGGCCTCGAACGTAGACCATTCCATTAATCGATGACGAACCTCCTATTACCTTCCCTCTTGGGCAATGCATTTTGCGTTTGTCAAGGTATGGCTCTGGCTCTGTATGAAACTGCCAGGCGAATTTTTCGGTATTCATTGGGTAAGATAAAGCTGTTGGCATTTGGATAAATATATTCTTATCGCTACCGCCAGTTTCTAGTAGCAGAACTTCATTCTCTCCAGATTCTGTCAGACGGTTTGCTAAAACGCAGCCCGCTGAACCTGCACCAACAATAATATAATCAAACTGTTTAGTCATATAAATAATCCTTAGTAAGGATTCTCTAGGTCACCTAGTCGTACAAAAATGCTCTTAATCTGTGTATAGCTTTTTAGTGTCTCGGGTCCATTTTCTCGCCCTATTCCAGACTCTTTATAGCCACCAACCGGCATCTCTGCAGGAGAGTCACCCCAACTATTAATCCAACAAATGCCGGCCTGTAACTGATTAATAACTCGATGCGCACGGCTAATATCTTTAGTAAAGACTCCTGCTGCCAAACCAAACCTAGTGTTATTAGCTCTGTCTATAACTTCGTTTTCATGTTCAAAACGCAAAACAGACATAACAGGCCCAAAAATTTCATCAGTAACATTGGGGGAGCCATCCTCACAATCAGCAAAGATGGTTGGTTCTACGAAGTATCCGTTTCGAGTTTCATTTGAATCATGTCGATTACCGCCACACACAAGACGTGCGCCAGATGATTTTGCTTTTTCGATATAGCCCATAACCTTGTCAAGGTGCTCAGCACTAATCAATGCCCCCATCTGGGTTTCTAAATTCATCGGATCCCCGAGCTTAATCTTGGCACTACGTTGACAAACTTTTTCTATAAACTCATCATAAATACCTTCCTGCACAAAAACTCTTGTACCGTTTGTACAAATCTCTCCCTGAGTATAAAAGTTAGCCAACAAAGATCCTGAGATGGCACTATCTATATCAGCGTCATCAAAAATAATTAATGGCGACTTGCCTCCAAGCTCCAAGGTAACCTCTTTGAGGGATCCGGCAGCATCTGCCATGACTTTTTTGCCAGTCTCGCATTCACCCGTAAATGAGATCTTCTCTATGCGTGGATGTCTCGATAAGTACTGGCCAACGCGATAGTCGCCCTGGACAACATTAAATACGCCAGCCGGAACACCCGCTTCAGTGTAAATTTCAGCAAGCTTCAGTACACTCAACGGGGTCTCTTCAGAGGGTTTAAATACCATCGAATTTCCAGCAGCCAGACAGGGAGCTGATTTCCAGCAAGCTATTTGGATCGGGTAATTCCAGGCGCCAATCCCGGCACAGACACCTAATGGCTCTCTCTTTGACAGAAAGAATGTATTTAAATCTAAATCCTGTTGAGCGCCCTGAAGTGCAGGTACAAGACCGGCATAATACTCAATCACATCTGCCCCGGTATGTATATCGACACAGTTAGCCTCCTGCAATGGCTTTCCAGTATCCATCACCTCTAAGGCTGCAAGCTCACCATTGCGTTGGCGTAGTATAGAAACGGCCTTTAGTAAAATCCGACTACGCTCCACAGCGGTCATCGCAGACCATACGGCGAATCCTCTTTCAGCTGACTCAATAGCTTCTTCAACATCCTTGAGACTGGCCTGGCCTATTTGCTCAATCACCTGTCCAGTTGCCGGATTAATTGTCTCAAAAGATTCACCGGAGTTCGACTCAACATAGGCACCATGAATATATAATGATTTTTTCATATTTATTAACGAAACTATGATTTTTTAATTATTCGAAAATTGAATTATATAGCAGGATTATAATACTTAACATGAAAGAAAATTTCAAACAAGAACGTGTCGATCTTGCCGCAGCATTTAGATGGGCTGCTCGGTTAAATATGCACGAAGCTGTTGCTAACCATTTCAGCTTAGCTGTTTCTGAAGACGGTTCCCAATTTTTGTTAAATCCTCTTGGAGCGCACTTCTCCCAGATTTGTGCTAGCGACCTACTTGTAATAGACTCGAATAATGCCGATACAATGTCACAATCTAACGCTCCAGACCCTACAGCTTGGGCTATCCATGGCGCGCTGCACAGAAACAACCCTCATGCGCGATGCATACTTCATGTTCATTCAAAATATGCCACCATTCTTTCTTGTCTTGAAGATAAAACCATGAAGCCCATTGACCAGAATACAATGCGCTTTTATGAAAAAGTGTCAATTGATTATGACTTTGACGGTATGGGGCTTGGAGATGAAGCCGAACGGTTAAGCACTTTATTGGGTGATAATTCAGTTTTATTAATGGGAAATCACGGGGTATTGACAGCCGCCGACTCTGTAGCGCAAGCATTTGACGACCTTTATTACTTTGAAAGGTCCTGTGAGACCCTAATTGAAGCCTATCGAACAGGTAAAAAGTTGCATCTAGCCAGCCATGAAGTGGCTAGAAAAACTGCCCAGCAATGGGAAAAATATGATGCCTCAGATCTTCATTTTCAAGCCCTAAAGGTAATACTTGATAAAGATGAGCCTGATTATAAAAACTAAATCGATACAATTAAAACATACTTAGCAATCGGAAAAAAATGTCAATTAATAATGTCTCATTAGATATAGATTATGTAAGAGCTCAATTTCCAGCTTTTAGCGATCCTCTCAGTGCTAAATGGTCTTTTTTTGAAAATGCAGGTGGCAGCTATGTCCCTCACAACGTTAT
>CAJWNF010000031.1 GCA_913044155.1 uncultured Gammaproteobacteria bacterium | reverse complement strand
CCTAGCTCTTTCGCTCCCTTTTTTCTTATTGATACATTGGCATCACATCGAAAAGATCCTTCCTGCATATTGCCATCACAAATACCTATATACTGCACCAAGGAGTGAATTTTTTTTGCATAAGCAACTGCCTCTTTAGCGCTTCTCATGTCGGGTTCTGAAACTATCTCTAGCAGTGGTGTGCCAGCTCGATTAAGGTCTATTGCTGTATAGTCGTCATACAAATCATGGATAGACTTTCCTGCATCTTCTTCTAAATGAGCGCGAGTAATACCGACCATTTTGGTCTCACCCTCTTCAGTACTTATCTCAATTTCTCCTTGACCTACTATTGGAATTTCGAATTGAGAAATCTGATAACCTTTAGGCAGGTCTGGATAAAAATAGTTTTTTCGAGCAAAAATAGAGTGTTGATTAATTTTCGCATTGACAGCTAAACCAAACCTCAAAGCCATCATGACTGCTTCTTTGTTGAGTACCGGAAGGACCCCTGGTAAACCTAGATCTACTGCGCAGGCCTGGGTATTTGGCTCAGCACCAAAAGCGGTTGATGCACCTGAAAAAATTTTTGATTTAGTGCTTAATTGAGAGTGTATCTCTAGACCGATAACTGTTTCCCAAGCCATACTCAATCCTCCTTAAGTATTTTCAGGTAAACGAACATGCCAGTCAGTTTGTGTTTGAAATAGATGAGCGGTATTTAATAAGATTTCTTCAGACCAATAATTGCCAATCATCTGTAGTCCGACAGGTAAATTATTTGAAAATCCAGCCGGAATGCTTATTCCTGGTAGGCCAGCCAAATTTACAGAAAGTGTATAAATATCTGCCAAATACATAGAAACTGAGTCTTTTATTGCACCTATCTCAAATGCTGTGGTAGGTGAAACTGGACCCATTATCACATCCACCTTTTGAAATGCTTTTTTGAAGTCTTCACTAATCAAGTGTCGCACTTTTTGTGCTTTAAGGTAATAGGCGTCATAATAGCCCGCAGAAAGTGCATAGGTGCCAATCATTATACGACGCTTGACTTCTTCCCCAAAACCCTCAGAACGTGACCTAAGATACAAGTCATTTAGGTCTTCAGGGTTATCACATCGATAACCATAACGCACCCCATCAAGACGAGACAAATTAGATGAGCATTCACAAGGCGCAACAATGTAATAGGTTGGTACAGCGTATGCTGAATTAGGGAGTGACACCTCCTCAACAGTAGCGCCCATAGATTCAAATTCTTTAATTGATTGCAAAATAACTTTCGCAATACCGTCATCCAACCCTTCGGAAAAATACTCCTTTGGAATTCCAATCTTTAAGCCTTTAATAGAATTGTTCAAATTTTCAGTGTAGTCAGGAACATCTTTATTCACACTAGTTGAATCCTTGTCATCGAAACCAGCCATAGCGTTCAAAACTAATGCGGCATCCTCTGCACTTTGAGTAATCGGACCAGCCTGGTCAAGGCTTGAAGCGTAAGCTATCATCCCGTATCTTGAGATTCTTCCATAGGTTGGTTTTAGTCCAGTGATACCGCAAAGGCTTGCTGGTTGTCGGATACTTCCGCCAGTATCAGTTCCAGTAGCGAAAGCTGACAAACGAGCTGCAACAGCAGCGGCAGATCCGCCTGAGGAGCCACCAGGAACTCTTTTTTTATCCCATGGATTTTTTACTGGACCATAGTAAGAATTTTCATTTGAAGAACCCATGGCAAATTCATCCATGTTTGTCTTGCCCAACATGACCATACCTTCCATGTTTAATTTGTGAGTTAGAGTCGCATCGTAAGGCGAAATAAATGGGTCTAGAATCTTCGAACCAGCAGACGTTTTGACACCTTTGGTACAAAAAATATCTTTGTGAGCATAAGGGATACCTGTCAAAACACTACCACTACCACTTGCCAGTTTGGCGTCAGCTGCTCGTGCCTGTGATAATGCAAGCTCATCAGTTACAGTGATAAATGCATTTAGATCTGAACGATCAATTCTCTTGAGATAATGTTGGGTTAGCTCAATAGATGAAAAATCTCTATTTTTCAATCCTTTAGATAGCTCAGATACAGAAAATTTATGCATCATTACTCAATCACAGTTGGCACAAGAAAATGTTGCTTTCCAGTTTTTGGTGCAATTGCTTGAAAATTATCCGATAAATCAGTCTCACTAACTACATCTTCTCGTAAACGTTGAGACATATCAAGAGGATGTGCCATTGGCTCAACATTATCTGTATCAATCTCGCTTAGCTCAGCCATTAAATTGAGAATATTATTAAGTTCAGCTGTGGTTTGTTGAGCCTCAGAATCACTAATATTGAGTCTAGCTAGTTGCGCTATCTCTTTGACTTGTTTTTTATCTAATGACATAAATAAGATTAATTAAGAATGACAAAATTCCGACAAAACTTGGTTTAGATTTTCTTCAGAATAGTCTTCTGTAACATAAGAATTTCCTAAAGATGAAAACAAAACCAAACGTATATTACCATCAATCACTTTTTTGTCTAGCGACATTGCTTTGTAAATTTTTTTAGCGGCAATTTTTTGTTCTCCTAGATTACAAGGCAATTCTGCCAGATTCAATATATTATTAACTCTATCTACATCTTCGGATGATAAGTGACCTTCAAGTTGAGAAAGTCTAGCCGCCATACACATCCCAATCGCAACTGCTTCTCCATGTAGATAATAGCCATAACCTAAAGTATTTTCAATCCCATGACCAAAAGTATGACCTAGATTTAATAATTTTCTTACACCACTCTCAAGCTCGTCTTTGGAAACAATTTCTGCCTTGTCTAAACAGGAACGATAAATTATGTCAATCAGTAATTCCTTATCTCTCTGATTAGATCTTTTCATTATTGAATCAATATTTTTTTCAAGATCTAAAAGAAAATCAATGTTGCCCAACAAGCCATATTTAATTACTTCGGCCATTCCTGCTGAAAATTCACGAATAGGTAAAGTGTCCAATGTATCTATGTCAATAATAACCGCTTGGGGCTGGTGGAATGCTCCAATCATATTTTTGCCTAAAGTATGATTGACACCGGTCTTGCCGCCTACACTGGAGTCGACCTGGGAAAGTAAGGTTGTCGGAATTTGGATAAAGTCAACCCCGCGCTGATAGGACGCTGCTGCGAATCCTGTTATGTCGCCAACAACACCGCCACCCAGTGCAATCAATGTCGCACTACGGTCAAACTTTGCCTCTAGTAGAGCGTCAAATATAGAATTAACCGTTTCCAGAGTTTTATATTGTTCTCCATCAGGAAGAATGGCTACCTGAACTTCGAAATTACCGAGTAAATTTTTAACTTTCTCTAAGTAAAGAGGCTCTATTGTTGTGTTGGTGATAACCATCACCTGTTGACCAGAAATATGTTTCTCGAGGTATGACTTATCTGACAGCAAATCATTCCCAACATAAATAGGATAAGATTTATCACCAAGCTCTAGATTAAGAATTTTTTGTATATTTGACATTATGCAAATACCCTCAACTCTCCTTCACCTGCCACATTTTCAATACAGCGCTCACACAATTCTTTATGTATATCATGTTCACCAATTTCCTCTCGGTGGTGCCAACAACGAACACACTTTTGATAGCCGCTCTTATTAACCATTATAGCTAATGACTGATCAATATCAGTAGCCTTATTTGGCTTGTCTGCTAGTGAATGAATTCTAGCGTCTGAAGTAATAAAAACGAACCTCAACTCATTTCCCAGTTCTTGGAGCGCTTGATATTTCTCATCGTCACAATATATATCCACTTCGGCATCAAGTGATGAACCTATCACCTTGTCACGGCGCATCTCTTCAAGTTCTTTACGTAGATGTACATTAACATCCCTAGCAGCATCGATTGCTCTGCTATTAAAGTCGCCAACTAGGCCTTCATACCAGGTCTGCAAAAAAACACTTTCATTTGCTGCTCCAGGAAGATACTGCCAAACCTCCTCGGCAGTAAATGAGAGAACTGGACTGAGCCATCGCACCATCGCGTGAGCAATATGATACAAAGCACTTTGCGCTGATCTACGTGCTAAAGAGTTGGTTTGTGTAGTGTATTGCCTATCCTTGATGATATCCAAATAAAAACCACCCAAATCATTGGTACAAAAATTCAATATCATTTTCATTGCATGATGGAAGTTATATTCATCATAGTCATTAACAACTTGGGATTGAAGTTCAGCTGTTTTTGAAACAATCCATTGGTCAAGAACCAGCATTTTATCGACACTTAAGAGGTCATTATTAGGCTCAAATCCTTGCATATTTGCCAACATAAAGCGCATCGTATTACGGATACGTCTGTAACTATCCGCACTTCTCTTAAGAATTTCGTCAGAAACCGTCATCTCGCCAGAATAGTCAGTACTCCCTATCCATAGCCTTAAAATGTCTGCACCTAAGGTGTTAACCACTTTTTGTGGTGGAATCACATTACCCAAAGATTTACTCATTTTATGGCCATTTTGATCGACCGTAAAACCATGGGTTAGTACCTGTCTGTATGGCGCCCTGCCATTAATCGCGCAGGAAGTAATTAGTGAAGATTGGAACCAACCCCTATGCTGGTCTGAACCCTCAAGATACATGTCAGCAATGTCACTTAAATAGTCGCTATTTTTTAAGACCGCAAAGTGGCTCACTCCAGAGTCAAACCAGACATCTAGTGTGTCGGTAGTTTTTTCGTATTCAGAGGCTTCAGAACCTAGCACATCTTCAACCTTTAGACTAAACCAGGCCTCTATGCCGCCCTTTTCTATCCTTTTAGCCACAGCTTCAAAAAGAGACTCGGTGTCTGGATGAAATTCACCAGTTTTTTTATTGATAAAAAGAGTAATAGGCGAACCCCAAAACCTCTGCCTGGAAATACACCAGTCAGGACGATTGCCGACCATCAATTCGATCCGCTTTTGACCCCAGCTCGGTATCCATTTAACGTTAAGTATCTCGTCATTAACTGTATCTCTTAACTTGTTTTGAGTCATGGAGACAAACCATTGTGGTGTCGCTCTAAAGATGACCGGCGTCTTGTGTCTCCAGCAATGCGGATAAGAGTGAGTCATTGACTTGTGACTTACGATGGTATTATTCTTTTTCAATAATTCAATGATGGTCACATTTGCTTTAAAGATATACTCTCCAGCTACGTGTTCTGTATTCTCTATAAATACCCCCCTACCATCAACAGGGCAATCAACTGGCAGGTTATATTTGAGACTAACAATGTAGTCATCCTGGCCATGGGCAGGCGATGTGTGAACTGCTCCAGTACCGGTTTCAGTGGTTACATGTTCTCCCATAATCACAGGAACCTGCCTGTCGTAAAAGGGATGTTGTAGCATAACACCTTCAAGATCAGAACCTTTATATATTTTGTCTGATTTACCCACAGCTTGAACATTAAACCTCTCTAAAGCATCTTCATATAACTCTTCTGCCAGAAGATAATAACGATCTCCCAAATCAGCCATAACATAGCTAAGTTCAGGGTGCAGGGCAACTGCTTCGTTGGCAGGCAAAGTCCAAGGTGTTGTAGTCCAAATAACAACGGAGACCGGTTTTTTCACACCAAATACAGTAGAATCTAGAACTTCAAAAGCAACATCAACTGTGTCAGACTCTTTGTCCTTGTATTCTACTTCTGCTTCTGCTAACGCTGAAGAACATTCGGTACACCAGTGAACAGGCTTATAACCCTTTGTAAGGTGTCCATTCTTTATAATCTTGCCAACCGAGCGAACAATGTCTGCTTCATACTTGAAGTCTTTCGTTAGGTATGGATTGTCCCAGTCGCCTATAATTCCTAGACGTTTGAAATCAACCTTCTGGTTTTCGATTTGTTGGTCAGCGTATTCTCGACAGGCAGCACGGAAATCATCAGCATTAATTTTCTGTCCTACCTTGCCCTTCTTTTTTTCAACATTATGCTCAATTGGTAATCCATGGCAATCCCAGCCAGGCACATATGGAGCGTCAAAACCAGATAGAGTTTTGCTTTTAACAATAACATCTTTAAGAACCTTGTTAACAGCATGACCAATATGGATATCGCCATTTGCATATGGAGGGCCGTCATGAAGAACGAATATAGGGCTTCCTTTAAATCTCTGACGAATTTGTCGATACAAATCTTTGTCATACCATTCATCTAGAAAACCGCCTTCACGATTTGCAAGATTGGCCTTCATTGGGAAGTCTGTGGCAGGTAAATTTAAAGTGGACTTATAATCTGACATTAGTTAACAAAATAATTCTCGATAAACCCGCCATTATACTGCAACAGCAAGGTTTGTTGAGATTGAAAATCTTCCCTAAACGAAGCTTTATTTCATGCAATTTAGCTGGATTACTCCTTAAGGTTGACCGAATTTAGTAACGCCTTGACCTGCTTAGGCTTTAGGTATTCTGACTGGTTAGCACGCAAGCTCTCTGGTAAACGAATATCGCCAAATCTGATTCGAATCAAACGTGATACTGTAAATCCTAAAGCCTCCCAAAGCCTTCTAACTTCGCGCCTTTT
>CAJWNF010000030.1 GCA_913044155.1 uncultured Gammaproteobacteria bacterium | reverse complement strand
CTACTAATAATAAGTACAAGTGCAATAATGACAACGGCAGGGTGACCGAAACCTGAGAAAACGTTTTGGGTAGGAATAACTCCGACAACAGCTCCAGAGATGAGCGCTATAAATGCAACAAGGTCGTATCTAATTCTACCCCAAATAAATAAAATTAAGGCAGTAGATATTAGTAAAAAAACGATGGATTGATCACTCATATTTGTAAATTAACCTCGCCTTTATTTACTAGTTCATTATATAGAATTGATACTAATTATTAGGCAAACTTAATTGTACAAATCACAATAGACCGATATCTAATATAATGAATGGTCAACTAGTGAGATTGTTGCTTATTGTTTAGGGAAGATATGTCATCTGGAAGCAAAAAAATTGTTGTTGTGGGGATAATTAGTAATGCATTGGTAACAATCATTAAGTTTATTTCTGCATTTGTAGCCACATCAGCATCAATGATGAATGAAGCAATTCACTCAATGATGGATACACTTAACCAGGTCTTTTTACTGTTTGGTCTAATAGCAGGTGAAAAGCAGCCCGATCAAGATTATGCGTTTGGTCACCATCAGAAAAAATTCATTTGGAATTTATGGTCTGCTATTGGCCTTTTCTCAATTGGCTCTGGGCTAGGTCTTTATCATGCCTATCACTCATACATTACTATGGGAGACGGGGTAGCTAAAGTCTCTTCTATTAACATATTTAGTATTGATATTAGTGGAATAATGTTGGCTTTTATTGTTTTGGTTGTTTCTTTCTTTATTGAAGGTAATGCCTGGAGAGTTGCATTTAAAGAATATAGGCAAAGAACTAAGAATGTTGAAACTTCCTTGTTGCAATATGTTTCAGAGGCCAAAGATCCGACACTTGTCGCTATGATTCTTGAAGACAGTATCGCTATGTTTGGTATTTTTCTCGCCATAATTGGTATAACGCTTTCCTATCTGAGTGGCAATCCTTTTTGGGATATATTGTTCTCTTCATTGATAGCTATATTGCTTGGGGTTGCGGCAGTATTTTTAGGTCGGGTGAATATGATTTATTTGTCTGATATTCGTCACCAAGAGATTGAAAATAATTTCATCAAGATTTGTTCTGAACACGCTGAAGTTGAGTTGTGTCATGATGTTAAGTCGATTGTGATGGATGAAAACAATATTATTCTTGTGGCTGAATTAGAAGTTAGAGAAGAGGCTTTGTTAGATAACATTAAGGTAGATATAGAGCAAGAAAAATTAAATATTGCAGAAGATGATATGATGCGTGATGAAAAGTCAGCAGTTTTTGCTACAGTTCGTCGAATTGATCAAATTATTGAAAATATAACAAAACAACTACAAGAAGAATATCCGCAGGTTCAATCTGTGACAATAGAAGTTGGAATGTATCAGAATTAATATAAGTGCGGGGAAATTCCGCACTTATATTTCAAGGGTATGACTAATATTTATACGCCTCTGGTTTAAATGGTCCATCTATTGGGGTATTAATATATTTTGCCTGAGCATCTGTCATTTTTGTTAGTACGCCTCCAAAGCCCCCAACCATGCCTGCAGCAACTTCCTCATCAAGCTTCTTGGGTAGTAATTCTACGGTAATATTAGCAAGTTTTTGATCTTTAGGAAGGTCAGCAAATTTTTGTTCAAAAAGATACATTTGGGCCAAAACTTGGTTTGCGAAAGAGCCATCCATAACGCGAGAAGGATGACCTGTAGCATTGCCTAAATTTACAAGACGGCCTTCAGATAGCAGAATCAAATAATCACTTTTGTCAGAAGACCTAAAGATTCTATGAACTTGCGGCTTGACTTCATCCCATTGCCAGTTATCTCGCATATATTTTGTGTCAATCTCGTTATCGAAATGACCAATATTACAGACCACAGATCCAGCCTTAAGAGTTTCTAGCATAGCTGAGTCGCACACGTTTATATTGCCGGTGGTTGTAACTACCAAGTCAGTGGTAGACAACAATTCTTTGTTAATCCCGTCTTTTGATCCAGTATTAATGCCGTCTTTATATGGAGAAACCACTTCAAAGCCGTCCATGCACGCTTGCATAGCGCAGATAGGGTCTATTTCACTTACTTTGACTATCATGCCTTCTTGACGCAGAGATTGTGACGACCCTTTGCCAACATCACCGTAGCCGATTACAAGTGCTTTTTTCCCTGCCATTAAAATATCGGTTCCACGTTTAATAGCATCATTTAATGAATGTCTGCAGCCATACTTATTATCATTTTTTGATTTAGTTACAGCATCATTGACATTGATTGCAGGGACTTTTAGTTCACCAGTATCAATCATCTCTAGCAAACGGTGAACGCCGGTTGTTGTTTCTTCACTGATACCATGAATCTTGTCAAGCATTGTAGGGTACTTTTCATGTAGCATTTGTGTCAAATCTCCGCCATCATCAAGCACCATGTTGGCATCCCAAGGTTTGTCATTTTGAAGGATAGTTTGCTCTATACACCACAAAAACTCTTCTTCAGTTTCGCCTTTCCAGGCAAATACAGGTATATCTTTCGCTACCATTGCAGCGGCAGCATGGTCTTGGGTCGAAAAAATATTACAAGATGACCAACGAATCTGTGCACCAAGGGCAACGAGAGTCTCCATAAGAACGGCTGTCTGTATGGTCATATGAATACAACCCAGTATTTTTGCGCCTTGTAATGGTTTTTGGTTGCTATACTTAGAGCGAAGTGCCATCAAAGTAGGCATTTCGGACTCTGCTAGTTCAATCTCTTTACGACCATAGTCAGCTAAACTAATATCGGCAATCTTGTAGTCGTTTTTATCTATAGTTGAATTGCTCATTATCTTTCCTTTAAATTGAAAAAAATGAGCGTCGTTTTGACTGCCAAGCCTGTTGGATAAATTCCAATGCAACGCTCCTTGGCAAGTGGCTAATTATACCAAAATCAACCTAATAAAACTACTTCAGAAGATTTGCGCGATCAGTCTTTTCCCAACTGATTGAATTCTCAGTTCTTCCAAAATGACCGTAACTGGCAGTTTGTTGATAGATAGGGCGTTTTAGGTTCAACATAGCAATCAGTCCTTTAGGGCGTAAATCGAAATGTTCTCTTATTAATTTTACTATTTCTTGGTTTGAAATCTTTCCAGTGCCAAATGTATCAACACTTATACTGGTTGGCTCAGCAACACCGATTGCATAAGAAACTTGTATCTCACAACGATCTGCAAGTCCTGCCGCTACAATGTTTTTTGCAACGTAGCGTGTTGCATAGGCGGCGCTTCTATCAACCTTTGAAGGATCTTTTCCAGAAAAAGCTCCGCCGCCATGACGAGCCATACCGCCATAGGTGTCTACTATAATCTTTCTGCCTGTAAGACCGGCATCTCCAACAGGTCCACCAATTTCGAAGTTGCCAGTGGGGTTGATGTGATATTGTGTTTTCGCTGTCAGCCATTTTTCTGGCAGTATCGGCTTAATAATTTCTTCTAAGACTGCCTCTCTAAGGTCTGAAAGTGCGATACCACCATCATGCTGAGTGGAAAGCACAACAGCATCAACACCTACAATTTTATTACCATCATAAATACAAGAGACTTGGGATTTAGCATCAGGCCTTAGCCATTTAATAGATCCGTTTAATAGTAATTCAGCTTGACGTCTGACTAGTTGATGAGCCAGCATAATTGGCGCTGGCATGAGTTCATCAGTTGAATTTTCTGCATAACCAAACATTAATCCTTGGTCGCCAGCACCTTGTTCATGACTTTCGCTCTCGTCGACACCTTGAGCAATATCTTGTGATTGCTTGCCAAGTAAATTTTTTATTGAGCACGTGTTGCCATTAAAACCGTAATCCTCATTGTCATATCCTATATCGATAATTGTTTTACGAATAACGCTTTCATAATCAATATTAGCGCCTGTAGTAATCTCGCCAGCCAAAACTACCTGGTTGTCTTTAACTAAAGTTTCGACTGCAACTCGTGAGTTTTTGTCCTGTAGAAGGGCGGCATCAAGTATGGCATCAGAGATTTGGTCGCAAACCTTGTCGGGGTGGCCTGCAGAAACAGATTCAGAAGTAAATATCATGGCAATTAATCCTTTTAATAAAAAAAACCAAAAAAAATAAACCGGGTTTTATAGGAAAAACGCCAGCTTTAGCTTGTTTTTGTCGCCTTTACGCGACACCGCTAGCAATCGGAACAAATCAGCGTGAGAGTATTATAGCTTTAATTTATAAAAAGTAAAGTTCATTCTAAACTAACTTTTAACGCTATAGCGCTTACAAATGGTGATGTCATTAAGCTAATTAAAAGAATGGTCACTAAAAAGTAGAGCTGACCGCTAATGGAAAGGTCAAATTGTGCTTGCGATACTGCGCTTGTTGCAAAAATCAAAATAGGTATATAGAGCGGTAGTATTAATAAAGATAACAACATTCCAGAGTTCTTAATACCAACAATGAGCGAAGCTCCAATAGCACCTATTAGGCTTAAACTTGGTGTTGCTATCAAAAGAGTTAGCATTAATATATAGATACTATCTATATCCAAGAAAAGGACCATCCCCATAAGTGGTGAGAGGAGGATTATTGGTAGCCCAGTTAGAAGCCAGTGCGCAGTTATTTTTGCCAACAACATAAGAGACAGAGAGAAAGGTGAAATAACCATCTGTTCAAGCACACCGTTGTCGTAGTCATAATGAAAGAGGGCGTTAAGAGAGAGCAAAACCGATAGCATGCATGTTACCCAGATTACTCCTGGTCCGATATTTGATAGCGTGTGTGCCTCAGGACTAATTGCCAAAGGAAACAAGGAAATTGCAATAACAAAAAAAAGCAAAGGGTTGAGGAAACTTGAAGGGTTTCTCAGAGCCATTTTTAAATCTCTTGCCAGGGTTTTTGTATAGATTTTCACAGTGCGAGCATCCTAAGGTTTGGCAATTTAGAATCTTGGTGGGTTGTTAGAATGCAAAGTCCGCCATTTTCACAGTGCCCAGTGATTTGGTTTTCAAGAGATTTAATGCCATCAGCATCGAGTGCAGTAAAAGGTTCGTCGAGTAACCAGATTTTAGCTTGAGTGACAAATAGGGCTGCCAGAACAACTCTTCTTTTCTGGCCGGCAGAAAGGTTTGCGGCATATTCATATTTGTAGTGTTTTAACCCAACATTTGCAAGTGCGTCATCAACAAGCCGGCCTGTATTGCTGCCGTTTAGTTGTGTGAGGTAGTCAAGATTCTCTTTACAGTGCAACTCTGGGCTGAGGGCCGGTAGATGACCCAGATAAAAAACATCAGATTGGTATGCTATAGAGCCAGCAGGATTGTTATTAAAAGTTACATTGCCAGATTCTCCAGAACTAATTCCGGCGATTATTCTTAATAGAGAGGTTTTACCAGAACCATTTACCCCAGAAATCCTGAGAATCTCACCCGGACTTAGTTCGAAAGATAGATTACTGAAGAGTTCATTGTAGCCCCTTTGGCAACTCAAATCATTAACGATTAATCTCGACATAACTTCATTTTAGTAGATTAACTTCTTTTAGGCGACAAAAGATAATTGAGGTTAGCTAGATGGAAAATTAGTTATTTAATTATTCGCTATTTGTTAGTTCATCTAAACCGCTACTATCAATTTCAGTCAAATAGTTTCCTGAAAAGATCAATGTTAATCGGTAATGAGCTAACTTTTCACCATCTATTGATGAGTGATGGATGTAGTCCCATTGGTCTTGATGGAACGGGTCATTAATACTTGGAGTGCCTATTAAATTTATAACGGCATCCTTTGTCATACCGATTTTTATTTTATTGACTGCCTCAATCTCTAGGTATGAGCCCTCGGTGATAGTTGGTTTGTATAGCTCAACTTCAGGCATTGAAAAATCTAACCAACTCGGCATTTTAAATTTAGGCAGTTCGGGTATTTTTGTTGTACTATCAGAGCAGCCGCTCAATAAAACAAAAATGAGAGTCAAAAAAGTTAGTTGTTTCATGTATTCTCAAACGATTAAAATAATCTTAGGATTTTACCTTAAGGATTTTTTATGGACGCTGAAGATTTAAAAACTGCCGGCTTAAAAGTTACCTTGCCAAGACTTAAAATTTTAGAAGTGCTAGAGATGTCTCCTAATCATCATCTCAGCGCCGAAGATATATATAGAGCTTTAATTGAGCAAGATGAAGAGATTGGCGTTGCAACAATTTATCGGGTTTTATCACAGTTCGAAGAATCTGGAATTGTACATAAACTAAATTTTGAAAATAATCAAGCTGTTTATGAGCTTTGTAGTGTGGATCACCACGACCATCTAGTTTGTGTTAAATGTGACACAATAATTGAATTTCAAGATGACGTAATTGAAGAACACCAGCTTCAAATTGCAAAAAAATATGGCTTTCAGCTTACGGACCATTCACTCTACCTTTATGGTCTTTGTAATAATTGTAGAAGTGATTCTCAAAATATCTCTTCATAATAATTATTGAATGTGGAAGATTTTGTTTCTAGAGCGCTAATTGCATCTCTGGCGGTTTCTATAATTGCCGGTTCATTGGGATGCTTTGTAATTTGGAAACGATTGTCTTACTTTTCTGATTCAATCTCTCATAGTGCGCTTTTAGGTGTGGGGCTGGGAATTATTAGCGGTCTTGGGATAAATTTTGGATTGATTATTGTGGGCGCTATTTTTGCAGC
>CAJWNF010000029.1 GCA_913044155.1 uncultured Gammaproteobacteria bacterium | reverse complement strand
TTTGCTCTGTATGCATGATTCATAAATACAATACTCGTTAAGCTAACAACGCCAACTATTTTGCCATCATCAATGACGGGACAGCGAGACAAATTAAAACGAGTTAGAAGTCTAGCGCAGTAACGAATATTCATTTCTGAGTTAACTGAAATTGCTGGCTTATTCATAATCTCATAAACGTTAACTCTGTCTAGAGATTTGTCTTGAGCAATAGCTTTTCTAGCAATATCAGCAATCAAGACAATTCCGTATTCATCGTGCTCGTGAGCCTTATCAACAATCAGCATTTTGGTTTTTTTATGTTCCATTGTGTTGAGTGCATCTTGAACCGTGGTCTTGTGGTCAACAATATCTACCTTATTCCACATTACATCTTTTACTAATACTTCATGTTTCATACTTCCTCCTCTATATTTTTATTTAGTATTTCAATTTGATGCATCACGCCGACCGCATCTTCAACGTCAATTTGAAATGCGATGCCTTCGTGTGATTTCTTATCAAAGGCGCCTACATCGTTGACAGTTTCAAGAATTTTTCGAGCATTAAATTGCTCTACTAAAAGAAATAAAACATCTCTTTGTGTTTCTATATGCAAGCCCAAAAAGGTTCTTTCATCATGGACACCCTCTCCTCTTGCTTGAGAAATAACAGTTGATCCTGTTGCCCCGTGTTCGCGAGCAGCAGATAAGATTTTATCGGTTTTGGTGCTATCAACAAAAGCGATTATTAATTTAAAGTGCATTTTTTTCTCCTTACTTATTTATTAAGTGTTTAAGTTGAGCATAAGCTAAAACTCCCATAATAGGAAATAGACTTGCAAAGGCAATTAGTCCAAATCCATCAATGAGTGGGTTTCTACCTTCAATTGTACTTGCTAGGCCAAGCCCCAAAGCTGCTATTAAAGGCACGGTAACACTTGAAGTTGTGACGCCACCGCTGTCGTAAGCTAGTGCAATAATTTGCTTCGGGGCGAAATAAGTTTGTATGATGACTATCCCATAGCCAGTAATAATAAAGTAATGAAGAGGCAGGCCAACAACAATTCGATAACTTCCAAGTGCAATACCAATCGCCACACCAAGGGCAATTGTTATTCTCAAAGGCCAAACCCGAATTGAACCGCCTGAAACCTCATTTGCTTTAATCGCTACAGCCAAAAGAGAGGGTTCAGCAATAGTTGCTGAGAAGCCCATGCTCGCAGCAAATAGGTATACCCAAAAGTAGTCATTCCAGTTAAGTTCAGTTATGCCGAGAAAATCCGAAGAGGTTAACTGAGTTGCCATCATTTTTCCTATTGGAAATAGTGCTTTATCCAATCCGACAATAAACAAAGTCAGTCCTATCCAAACCATAAAAATACCAAACAGGGTTTGAGACATATTAGGTATTTTTTCTTTGATAATAAACAGCTGAAAGATTAATATTACTCCAATGATGGGAGCGATATCCCAAAACATAGAGATGAAAGATTCAAGAATGCTCATAAAATAATTCCAAAAATTAGAACTGCAATAATGGGCAATAGTGAGCAAATTGCAATCATACCAAAGCCGTCGGTAAGCGGATTTCTACCACGAATACTGCTAGCTAATCCAACACCTAAAGCTGTAACCAAAGGCACGGTGACTGTAGACGTTGTAACTCCGCCAGAATCATAAGCAATGCCAATAATCCAGTCAGGAGAAATGAAAGTGATGATCATAACTAGAAAATATCCTAAAATAATCAGCCAGTGCAATGGCCAACCATATATGATTCTTGCGACGCCTAGCATTACTGAAATACCAACAGCAAGTGCAACAGTCAGTCTTAGATCAACCGCATATTTGTTGATAGTCAATTCAGTGTTTTCGATAATGCCACCAGTGCTTGCAACGATTGCAGCTTCATTCGCTACTGCAATGAGTGCCGGTTCTGCTATGGTTGTACCAAAACCAAGCGCAAAAGCAAATAAAAAAAGCCAAAATAATGACCCCTTTTTTACGAATGAATGGGCTAAATTTTCTCCTATAGGGAAAAGACCTAACCTAAGACCAGAAACAAAAAAAGTCAAACCAATAAGGACTGACAAGCCTCCCAAGAGTATATTGCCCAATTCAGGAATGGGCTGATCAAGCACTATAATTTGAAAGAAAGCAACTACTAAAACAATTGGAAGTAAGTCCTTACAACTGTCAAGAAGGTTGCTGGCAAGCCTTCTAAGAACATAATTCATGTCTGTTATATTACTTCCTTAGATTGTTTAACCTATTATAAACCTGCTATAGGAAGTGAGAAGGCATCTTATACTTTGTTTTATAATGGTTTCTGTTATTTTCTTATTAAAAACTATTATGACCCCAGTTATTCTTATCGATGGCAAAAAGCAGTCGAAGGCTAGTGTTTTCAATCGCAACACGCAGTTTGGTGATGGATTGTTTGAAACATGCCTTGTTGAGAATAAAAAATTGCTTTTTTGGTCAAATCATTTAGAGAGAATGAGATTGGGTTGTGATCGTCTAAATATATCGATGATTGATGAGACTTTGTGGTTAAGTGATATTAGAAAGGCATTTTCTTTAATGAAAATCGATAATTGCATCGTCAAATTAGTATTGAGTAGAGGAGAATCTTTAAGAGGTTATAGTTATAAAGATAATATCAGGCCGATTCGTATGATTATTGTTTCTGAGTTAAAAAGAATTAACCAGAATATGACATTTTCTTTAGAATTTTGTAATAGCGGTTACAATTCAAATCCAAAATTGGCTGGCATAAAGCATTGTAATCGACTTGAACAAGTAATTGCACGTGCAGGTATAAAGAATGATGATGGAATTATGCTTGATGAGAATGAAAATGTTATTTCTGTAACACAGGGAAACATTTTTTGTGTCCAAGGCAATAGACTTATAACTCCAAATTTAGATAAATGCGGTATAGAAGGAACAAGACGGGCTGTAATATTAAAAATAGCTGCAGATTTAGGATTTGATATAAGTATAAAAGATCTATCTGTAAAAGAACTTCTTCAATCCGATGAAGTTTTTATTTCAAACAGCATCCAAGGAGTTAGTCCAGTCAATCGAATTGAAGATTTTGTATATAGTAAACATAAAATAACTGAAATAATTTCAGAGACCCTTAAAGAAAAATCCGCAGAAGATAATTCGTTCATATGGTTGTAACAAAAAAGCTTTTTACCTTTAGACTACTTGTCATAATTGCCTTCTGTATTGGTTATATTTGGTGGTTAACTTCTAAAGATATGACGATCACAGAAAGTCAAATCTATCATGTGCAGAAAGGAGCAACAATTGATTCTATCTCTGAAGAGTTAAGCAATCGTAAATTAATTAAGTCAAAAATCATGTTTAATTTGATTGGTGAATTATTTAACTACGATAAAAAACTTAAATTAGGATACTATGAGATAGAGCCTGATATGAGTGTATTAGATTTTTTTGAAATTGTTACGAATGGCAGGGTGGCAACAGTAAATATAACGTTTATTGAAGGCAAGACTATTCATGAGTATTTTCAAATGCTGAATTCTAATCCAGCCATTCACGCCAATTTATCACTTCAAGAAACGATGAACTTGATTGCCATTAAAGAGCCATATGAGGGGCGGTTCTTTCCCGAAACATTCAATTTTGATTACGGGGAAAGTGCTAGTAATGTACTAAAAAGATCCCACAAAATGATGCAAGAGAAGTTAGATTTATTGTGGCAGAATAGAAAAAAAGAATTGCCATATAAAGACCCATATGAAGCAGTAATTCTAGCTTCTTTGATTGAAAAAGAAACCGCTTTTGACGATGAAAAGCATCTGATATCAGGCGTTTTTATTAGAAGATTAGAGAAAGGCATGAGACTGCAAACTGACCCTTCGGTGATATATGCCCTAGGTGAGAAATATAAGCCTCCCCTAAAGAAAAGTGATTTAAAATTTGACAGTTTGTATAACACCTACCGTTACCACGGATTGCCGCCCGGAGCAATTTCATCAGTAGGATATTCCTCTCTATATGCTGCATTCCATCCAGATAGTGGGAGCGCATTGTACTTTGTCTCCAAAAAAGATGGGAGCCATGCATTTGCTTCAAGTTATGAAGAACACAAGAACAATATCAAGAAGTATTTAGGTGGCACCTAGTTTAAAATTAGAACTATGAAAAAAGGAAAATTTATTACTATAGATGGTATCGAAGGTGCCGGTAAAAGTACTCAAATTGCGTTTATTTGCGACTATTTGCAGCGAAAAGGTCTAGATGTTGTAAAAACTCGAGAACCAGGAGGTACTGAATTGGGAAAAAAAATTCGTAAACTCTTGTTAGGTCGCGATACTGGAGATATGCATAGTGATACTGAATTGTTATTGATGTTCAGTGACCGTAATGAACATATACACAGAAAAATTAAACCAGCCCTTAATGCTGGCAAATGGGTTGTGAGTGATAGATTTACTGATGCCTCCTTTGCTTATCAAGGTGGAGGCAGAGAGCTAGATATAGGGAGAATTTCTGAACTAGAATCATGGGTGCATGGAGAATTTCAACCAGACCTAACTATCATACTAAATATAGAAACTGATTTGGGTATGCAGAGAATTGAAGCTCGCGCTGAAAAAGATCGCATTGAGCAGGAAGACTGGGATTTTTTTGAACGAGTCAGAAAAGCTTTTGTTGATAGAGCAAAAAAATATCCAGAACGCATTAAATTAATTGATGCAGCTTGCTCGGTCGAGGAGGTGCAACAAAAAATAAAATCACTGCTTAAAGATTTATGATACTTCCTTGGCATCAAAATGCTTTTGCAAAACTCAAACAAATGATTGATCAAAACCATTTGCCTCATGCACTCTTGATTACTGGTGTAGAAAAAATAGGTAAGTTTGAGCTTGCAAATCAACTAATTAAGGCACTTCTTTGTAAAAACAAGTCTTGTGGAAAGTGCAATAATTGTCTCTCTCTTGAAAAAGACAATCCAAAAAAATTACTCGACCACAACGTTCTTATACGAAGATCGCATTACCCAAATATGATTTATTGCTCTAATGAATTAAATGATAAAGGAATATTGTCTAAAGAGATAAGGGTTGATCAGATTCGCACATTCTGCGAATCATTGGAAAAAACTGCACAAGAACTCCAGATAGGGATGATTTTTTATGCTGACCAGTTAAATATTAATGCCGCTAATTGTCTGTTAAAGACTCTAGAAGAGCCACGCGAAAATACCTTAATTATTCTATTAGCACACAACCCAAGCTCATTGCCAGCAACAATCCTTTCTCGTTGCCAGTCTGTACATATCAATCCAACCTTCGATGAGTCAAGTGTGGCCTGGGTGTCTAATCATATTGATGAAGATAAGCGTGAAGATTTCAGTGCGGTTCAACTACTAGAGAATTCTCATGGAGTTCCTTTCAGGGCGGTCGAAGACTTAAAAGGAGATTATTTTTTGCAGTATCAAAATTGGCAAAATCATTTACTAGAAATAGCAACAAACCCAGTTAAAGCAAATGAATCTGAAGTATTTGATGGACAAGAGTTGGAAGTATTGAATTGCCTACAGCAACTTGTTACTCAAGCGATACGATTAAAAACTTTGCGCAAAGAGGGAGCTCTTCTAGAACTCAATAAGGTGATCGAGAAGACACCTGTAAAATACTTTTTTCAATTATTAGATGATATTAATCGTGCTATTTCAATGTCACAAACAAGCGTAAATGTTAAGTTGTTATTGGATAATATTCTTATTGTTTGGTCACATATTACGCACCTAAAAAAGTATCCAGTTATTACAAACCCTAGAGAAAATTAATGAAACATTCATCAAGCTTATTTAATGAAGCTAAAAAGTATATTCCTGGAGGTGTTAATTCACCAGTTCGAGCTTTTAATGGGGTAGAAGGTGAACCCATTTATTTTGAACGAGGTGAAGGAGCTTATCTTTTCGATGTTGATGGTAATTCATATATTGATTATGTTGGCTCCTGGGGTCCAATGATATTAGGGCATGCAAATCCAATTATTCTTGATGCAGTTAAGAGTTTATTGGGTAAGGGACTTGGTTTTGGAGCGCCTACGGAAATTGAGACTTTGCTTGCAAAAAAAGTTTGCCAACTTATACCTTCAATTGAAATGGTCAGAATGGTTAGTTCTGGCACTGAAGCAACTATGAGCGCTATAAGGTTAGCAAGAGGCTATACTGGGCGCGACAAAATCGTCAAATTCGAGGGTTGTTATCATGGCCACTCTGACTCCTTACTTGTTAAGGCTGGCTCAGGAGCATTGACATTAGGAGTACCAACTTCGCCTGGCGTTCCAAATGATTTAGCGAAACACACTTTGACAGTTGATTACAACAATCTTGAGTCTGTAGATAGACTGTTTAAGGAGATGGGCAAAGAGATAGCCTGTATTATTGTTGAGCCAGTTGCTGGGAATATGAACTGTGTACCGCCATTAGAAGGTTTTTTGCAAGGCCTTAGAAAGATTTGTGATGAATATAACAGTATTTTAATTTTTGACGAAGTGATGACAGGATTTCGTGTTGCATTGGGTGGTGCACAGACTCACTACCGAGTTCAACCTGATATTACTACACTAGGTAAAGTTATAGGTGGCGGTCTACCTGTTGCAGCGTTTGGTGGTCGGCAAGAAATTATGGAACAGGTTGCCCCTTTGGGGCCGGTCTATCAAGCAGGCACACTTTCTGGAAACCCCTTATCTATGGCAGCTGGTCTTGCTATGCTCAATATTCTAGAGAGTGATGAGTCTTTCTATCAAAACTTAAGTGAGAGTGTAGAGTATCTAACCAAAGGCATTGTTGCAGTTGCTAATGAAAATAATATTGCCTTGACAAGTAACAGCGTAGGAGGAATGTTTGGAATATTTTTTAGTGCCGAGA
>CAJWNF010000028.1 GCA_913044155.1 uncultured Gammaproteobacteria bacterium | reverse complement strand
TATTGTACAGATTAGCTAAATAGTCTGAAATTTATTAGGTTTTATTGATCCTTTTGTTGATAAATACTTGCTGCGCAATCGATAGTAAGTTGTTGGTTACCCAATAGATAACTAAGCCTGCTGGGAACCATAAGAAGAATATAGTGAAAATAATTGGCAACATCATCATAATTTTTGCCTGCATTGGGTCCGCTGGTGGCGGATTAAGACGTTGCTGAAACCACATTGAAGCGCCCATAATAAGGGGGAGTATAAAGAATGGATCTCTGCTTGAAAGGTCTGGTATATATAAGAATGAAAATTGTCTCAATTCAACCATCTCTATGAGTACCCAATAGATTGAAATAAAAACTGGAATCTGAACAAGTATAGGTAGGCAGCCTGCTGCAGGATTGACTTTTTCTTGTTTGTATAGTTCCATTGTTTTTTTGCCAATCTTTTGTTTATCGTCTCCATAGGTCTCTTTAATTTTTTGTAGTCTGGGGGCCAATTTTTTCATCCCAGCCATAGATCGGTATGATTTCTCAGAAAGTTTATAAAACGCCAGTTTAATAAGAAATGTTATAGCAATAATAGATAATGCCCAGTTCCCGATAAAGCCATTAATCCAGTGCAGAACTACCGAAAGAGGCTTGGCAACAATATAAAGAAAGCCGTAGTCGACTGTTCTGTCTAGACCAGGAGACAGAAGCTCCAAACGTGCATGTTCTTTAGGGCCAATATAGAGCTGGCTACTTGCAAGTGTTACTTGATTTCCAGGAGCTATTTTGGTTTTGCTTTGACTAACCGTTGACAATAGATATTTGTCTTTATTAGATCTGGTTGAATAGGTATGTTCTTCGTTTTCGTTAGGAATCCAAGCTGTAAAAAAGTAATGCTGCAGCATTGCAGCCCAGCCACCTTTGGAAACTGTCTTAGGTGTTGAATCAAAATCTTCGAAATCAATTTTTTCAAAAATCTCTTCATCGTTATAAGTTACTGCCCCAGAATATGCTCGCATGCCAAACATACCTCCAGATTCATCTACACTGTTACGCACTAGCTGAGTGTAACTGCTGACGGTTTGCTCAATATTACTGTTATTAGTGATTTGATAGTCAACCTCAACAATATAGCTGTTAGGTTTGAAGTGGTAATTTTTGGTTACAACGATACCGTTGTTACCTTTCCAAGTGAGTGGAACAATCAGCTCATTGCGATCACCTAGGGAGTAGTCTTGTTGCTCCGAGGTATATTCTGAGTCTTGGGTTGGCATCTGATCAGCTGGAAGTAAGCCGCTTTGTGCTTGGAAAATACTTCCAGTGTTGTTGCTTAATAATTGAAAATCTTTTTCTGAGTTTAACTCTATTGGGTAATCCCTAAGCCAGGCATTAATTATTGTTCCACCTTTATGTGAAATTTGTAATGTCAATAAATCTGTAGTGACAGTTGTATATGGTCCTTGGTCAATCGACTCATTCATTAATGGTGTGGTATCTTCGATGTTAGTAGCAACGGTGCTAGGTACATCAGAGACTTCAGGAACATCAGTGCTATTGTCTTGCGATTCAGCGGTAACTATGCTAGTTTGGTTTATTATATTGCCGTTATCGTCTACCGTCTGATTAACTTCCCATTTATTCCAAAGAAGCAATACAGTCAAGAATATAGCGATTAATAGAAATATTTTTTGAGTGTCCATGAGTAATTCTAATTATTAATGAAGTGGGTATTTTTTTGGTACGGGATCAAACTTTGCTTCAGACCATGGATGACATTTACTCAATCTTTTAGCTCCTAGATTCAGACCTTTTATTGCGCCATGATATTTGACCGCTTCATAGGTGTATTCTGAACAGGTCGGAATGTGACGACAGTTGCTACCTAGCAGTGGACTAATCAGCCATTGATATAGCTTGATGGGAAATAGAACAATATTGCGTATCATGACTTGAATTATTGACTCACTTTGTAAAAAAGTGATTGTAGGTCTGCAGTTAGTATGCGATTGTCAGCTTTAGTGTAATTCTTTGTCATGACAACAAAGTCAACACTCTTTAAATTATCTTGATTAAGTCTAAACGTTTCTCTCGCTAATCGTTTTAACAAGTTACGGTCTACCGCTCGTTTATGAATTTTCTTGGAAATAGCAAGGCCCAGGGTTGAATTGTTGTTTTCAGAAGGAGTAGATATAATCTGCCAAAATTTTCCATGAGTATGCTTGCCCTGTTTAAAAATGCGCGCATACTCTCTAGCTTTTGTTATCCGCATACTTTGTGGAAGCTTGAGGTTCATTGTATTAGGCTGTTAGGCGTTTGCGTCCCTTTTTTCTGCGAGCGTTGATGATTGCACGACCAGAGCGCGTATTCATTCTAGCTCTAAAACCATGGTTGCGTTTACGTTTCAGTACGCTTGGTTGAAATGTTCTTTTCATAATCAATGTCTACTTGCAAAAAAACCGATAATTTTACCATAGTTGTATTATCGCAGTAGCCATGATGAATGACACTCTGGTAGATGAAATGATGTGATAAGGAGAAGTAAAAAAGCAATAAAAAATGCCTACAGCAAAAAAGATGTGCATAATAAAGCCAGCAAACTATAAAATGGCAATCATTTAAACCAATATAGACCAATCAAGTGGTTGAAAAATTGGCTTGAAGCCCCAAATAGTAGGCATAATTGCCACTATTTAAGGCAATAAACAGAGCGGCAAAGATATAAACTAATTTGTTTTAAGCTTAATTTGAAGAGGGTATATGACTAATAATATTCTAGATGTGTTGACATTTATGTTTGATTTTTTATTTGAAGCTGCTGAGGAAGACTCAAGTCAAGATCTTGATGATGACTTGTTAAAAACACATTTATCTGAAGCTGGCTTTGATTCGACTCGTATTGAAAAGGCCTTGAATTGGCTAGAGAATATTGCCTCCCTTCAGGATGGTCGATTAACTCCATTTAGTACTACTCATAACTCTATTCGTGTATACAGTGAAGCTGAGCAAGGTAAGCTTGATGCAAGGGCTCGAGGCTTTATAATGTTTATGGAGAATATGGGTCAGTTAAGTCCAAGCCAGAGGGAGATGGTCATCGATCAGGTGATGTCTCTTGAAGATTCAAAGCTAAGCATGGATGACTTGAAATGGGTTGTAATGATGGTGATTGGTAATAGTACGGACACTTCAGTGCCTACTCAATGGCTCGAGTCTATTGTTTTTTATGACGATAATCCTACTTTGCAGTAGATAATTTATGTCAATTAATCTTGTTATTGTCGAGTCACCGGCGAAAGCAAAAACAATTGAGAAATTTTTAGGTAGTAACTACACCGTTAAGTCCAGTATTGGGCACATCAGAGACATGCCTAAGAAAGACATGGGTATCGACCTAGATAATAATTTTCAGCCCACTTATAAAGTCACTAGTGACAAAAAGAAGGTAGTGACTGAGCTCAAGAAATCGGTCAAATCTGCAGAAAAAGTCTTCCTCGCTACTGATGAAGATAGGGAAGGAGAGGCGATTGCTTGGCATTTGCAGCAGGCGCTTTCCCTGTCTGAAAACACACCAAGAATTGTCTTTAATGAGATTACCAAGAGTGCAATCTCCCAAGCAATTGACAATCCACGCACAATCGATATAGATTTAGTTGATGCGCAGCAAGCCAGAAGAATTATTGATAGGCTGGTTGGTTTTGAAATTTCACCTGTACTGTGGCGTAAGGTTTCTGGTGCGCGTTCTGCCGGACGGGTTCAGTCACCTGTCGTTCGATTGGTAGTCGAGAGAGAGCGAGAAATCACTGCACACAAACCAGACATAACATACAAGGTTAAGGCGACACTTGGCAATCGATCTGATGAATTGTTTGAAGCAAAACTTAATAAGAGTTTTGAACAAACAACGGAAGCACGAAATTTTGCTCATGAATTGTTGGAAGCATCTTTGACGGTAAGTTCGATTGAGAGCAAACCTTCCAAGCGATCTCCAAAGGCGCCTTTTATTACCTCTACGCTGCAACAGGAGGCTTCGCAAAAGCTAGGGTTCTCTGTAAAGCGGACTATGGCAATTGCACAAAACCTATATCGAGAGGGCGCAATAACCTATATGCGTACTGATTCATTGCACTTATCTGAGGAGGCAATTAGCACTGCCAAAGAGGTAATATTAGCCAACTATGGCAGCGAATTTCACCATGAAAGAAGATATAAAACAACCTCCTCCAGCGCACAAGAGGCTCACGAATCGATTCGCCCTACTGATTTAACCAGACCGGCTATTGCTGGCCTAGATGAACAATCTGAAAAGTTGTACTCTTTAATTTATAAAAGAGCTTTGGCTAGCCAAATGAGTGACGCGAAGCTTGAAAAAACGAAAATTAATATTGCTATTTCTAATCGCGAAGAATACTTTATTGCAGAGGGAGAATTGTTGTCGTTTAGTGGTTTCCTTAAGGTCTATGATTACATGGCTGCTGAAGACAAGCTATTGCCTAAGATAGCTGAGGGTGATACATTATCTCTTTTCAACTCGACATTGCGAGAGTCATTCTCAAGACCAAGGGCTCGCTACACCGAAGCCTCATTAGTAAAAGAAATTGAGCAAATGGGAATTGGCAGGCCTTCTACTTTTGCCTCAATGATTACCACCGTTCAGGATAGAAATTACGTTACTAAAGAGACGCGCGAAGGTGTATCGCGCGACTATCTGCAAATTGAAATTAAAGATGGCGCCGTCTCTGAGTCAGTTCAAAGTGAGGTGTCAGGAGCTGAAAAAAATAAACTGTTCCCGACCAATGTCGCTTATCTGGTGGTCGACTTTTTGATGACAAATTTCAGGAATATAATCGGCTATGAATTTACAGCCAACCTTGAAAATAATTTTGACAAAGTTGCCGAAGGGGATCTTTCCTGGCAAGGTATTGTGGGGGATTTTTATAAACCCTTCCATGAGCAAATAGAGCTTGCAAAAGATATATCTCGAGAGGAGACTCATGGGAAGAGGGATTTAGGTGATGACCCAGATACCGGCAAGCCAGTTAGTGTGCGTTTTGGCCGCTATGGTGCATTCGCTCAAATCGGTCACCAAGATGATGAGGATAAGCCGACTTTTGCATCGCTCAGAAAAGGTCAGGACCTTGAAACTATTTCTTTAGATGAGGCGTTGGAACTATTCAACATGCCAAGAACTGTGGGCCAGACAACTGATGGAGAGACAATAAAAGCAAACTATGGGAGATTTGGCCCATATATACAATACGGCAAGAAATACGTCTCTCTAAAAGAAGTGACACCTGAAGAGGTCACCCTTGAGACGGCACTAGAACTTATTGTTGCAAAAGAAAAATTTGACGCAGAACGAATTATCAAAACCTTTGAAGATTCCGAGATCCAGGTATTGAATGGTCGTTTCGGCCCCTATATTTGGAATGGAAAGAAGCGTGGTAAAGGACAAAAAAATGTTACTGTAGAAAAAGTTTTTGGTGATAAGGCGCCCATTGATTTAACTCTTGAAGAGTGCAAAAAAGCGATCGCTGACCAGGACAAGGCTAAAACAAGAAAGCGCAAGAAAAAATAGCCACTAAAAAATGCAAAATACAATAGATTTAAGTGGCTCAGCTGTTTTGACTGGCATTATGTTTAGCAGTATGGGAAAATCTCACTTGAGAAAAAATAAAGCACTAGATGGTGAAAATTAAGATTTGCGGGTTTACTAATGCTGAAAATGCCCAACAAGCGGCATTGACAGGTATCGACGCTATTGGTTTAAATTTTTATGCAAAGTCTCCACGCCATGTCAATATAGACTCTGCTCGTGAAATTGTTGCTGCCCTCCCACCCTTTGTTAATAAGGTCGGACTGTTTGTCAATGCAAACCCCAGCCTAATCGATGAAGTGCTTTGTGAGGTGGCTCTTGATACATTGCAATTTCATGGAGACGAAAGCCCCAGCGATTGTGCCCAATATGAAATGCCCTTCATCAAGGCAATTCGCGTTTCGCCAGAAGTGGACTTAATAAAAACTGCCAATGAATACTCTCAGGCTGGCGCATTGTTGCTTGATACCTACCAGTCAGATTTCTATGGCGGTAGCGGAAAATCTTTTGATTGGTCACTAGCAAAAATAGAACTTGATTTACCAATAATTCTTGCTGGCGGACTAACTCCAGACAATGTTTCTGCGGCGATAGATATAGCTCAACCTTACGCTGTTGATGTATCTAGCGGTGTGGAAAGTGCAAAAGGTCTTAAAGATATTGATAAAATACGTGCTTTTATAAGTAGCGTTAATTCATGAGCTATAACCTGCCAGACGACAGAGGTCATTTTGCCCAATACGGCGGTGTTTTTATTGCTGAAACACTTATTTCGGCAGTCACCGAATTAAAGCTTGCTTATGAAAAATACAAAGATGACCCTGATTTTTTAAATGAATTTGAAGAAGACCTTAAGCACTATGTTGGTCGCAAGAGTCCTCTATACCACGCGGTAAATTTAAGTAAACAGGTTGGCGGAGCACAAATTTTCTTGAAACGAGAGGATCTGAATCATACCGGAGCACATAAGATTAACAATACCATTGGTCAGGCGCTACTGGCTAAGAGGATGGGCAAAACCCGTATTATTGCTGAAACCGGAGCAGGGCAGCATGGCGTAGCGGCAGCAACAGTAGCTGCAAGACTCGGGCTCGAGTGCGTTGTTTATATGGGCGAAGTTGATATCGCTCGACAGGCACAAAACGTTTATCGAATGAAGCTACTGGGCGCAGAGGTCGCTCCAGTGACTGCAGGCTCTCGTACCTTGAAAGACGCGCTGAACGAGGCGATGCGTGATTGGGTTACTAATATTGATGACACCTTTTATATCATTGGAACTGTCGCAGGGCCGCATCCCTACCCGATGATGGTGAGGGATTTCCAGAGCGTGATTGGCAAAGAGACAAAAGAGCAATTTG
>CAJWNF010000027.1 GCA_913044155.1 uncultured Gammaproteobacteria bacterium | reverse complement strand
CAGTTGGCGTCATAGAACCAACAGAGACATCCCAGCGCATGTTCCAGTTTCCTGCCGTGATAACGTCCCATGCAGGAGTTATGAAACGGACTTCAACACCCATACGTTTCGCAATTTCTCTAGCCACGTCGACGTCAAATCCTTGCATCACACCATCATCATCAATATACGAGAATGGCGCCCAGTTTGCATCGGTAGCGACTAATATTTCATTATCTAATAATATGTAATCATAAACATCGCCAGCTTTAGCTGACATGCTAATTGAAAACAATGCAATCGAAAGAACAGCAACTGCATTTTTAAGGCCAAACTTGATATTCATTTACATCTCCTTTTGTTATACGAAGCTACAATTGTACACATCTTTATTAAAACAAAAATGGTAAATTGGTAATACCAATATTAGAAAACATAAAAAATATTATTGTGACTAAATTATTATCACTTGCTAAAAAAAATATTTTATTGACTAGTGATTTTTATATAATTGTCGGCTCGCCAATAAGAGCGCAATATAGGTTCGAGGTTTAACAGGAAATTGATGAAGAATGTAGCGCTTCATTAGCGCTTAAATATTCCTGTTGATAAATATCGATCGCCACGATCACAAATCACTGTAACAATTACAGCATTATTTGTTTTTTTTGAAAGCTCAATAGCTGAAGCTACTGCTCCACCTGATGAAACGCCAGCAAAAATACCTTCTTTGGTTGCCAGTTCTCTGGTGGTCTGTTCAGCGGTTATTTGATTCACATCCATCATTGAGTCAACCCAAGTGGCGTCAAAAATAGCTGGAAGGTATCCTTCAGGCCAGCGCCTAATGCCAGGAATGTGAGATTCGGCATCGGGTTGAGTCCCAATTATTTGAATCATGGGGTTTTTGCTTTTAAGGTATCTCGAGACACCCATGATTGTTCCTGTAGTGCCCATAGCGCTTACAAAATGTGTAATTTCTCCATCAGTGTCACGCCATATTTCCTCAGCGGTAGTATCTTGGTGCGCACCTGGATTGTCTTGATTAGAGAATTGGTTAAGCTGAATGCCTTTGTTATCTTTTTCCATCTCGTCGGCTAGGTCTCGAGCCCCCTCCATTCCTTCTTTCTCGGAAACAAGGATTAATTCAGCGCCGTAGGCTTCCATCGCGTCTCTTCTTTCTTGAGAGAGGTTTTCTTGCATAACGAGGGTCATTTTGTAGCCCCTGATAGCCGCAACCATAGCTAGCGCAATACCGGTATTACCGCTGGTAGCTTCTATTAAGTTATCTCCCGGCTTAATTTCACCCCTTTGTTCAGCCTTCATAATCATATTTAGGGCGGCGCGATCTTTGACCGAACCTGCAGGATTATTGCCCTCTAATTTAACCAAAATAACATTGCTTGAGTTTGGGTTGAGCCTTTGAAGACGAACCAGTGGCGTATCCCCGATACACTGATTAATGGTTTTGTAGTCTCGATTACTCATAAAAAGGTTGTCCTGGTTTGACAAAGTATGGTTCGAGCTTAGTAGAGCTACATATTATCTAATATCGCTTTTTTTACTTCGTCCAGTTTCGGATTAACATTAATCATTGCGCTCTGGTCACATTGACTAATTGCCGTGTCTGGGTCCTTGAGGCCGTGGCCTGTAAGCGTACATACAACGCTAGAACCTGTAGGAATTTTACCTGACTTTATGTCTTTTAGAGCGCCGGCAACAGAAGTGGCAGATGCCGGCTCGCAGAAAATACCCTCTCTTTCGGTTAACATTTTCTGAGCAGCTAGTATTTCTGAATCAGCAAATGCATCAAACCAGCCATTAGATTGTTTGCTTAGTTTGATTGCCTGATCCCAGCTCTGAGGGTTTCCAATACGAATTGCAGTCGCTATAGTTTCTGGGTTTTCAACTTTCGAACCTTTAATGAAAGGGGCTGCACCTGAGGCCTGATAGCCAAGCATTGTAGGGGTTGTTTTTGATTTGCCAATTTCACAGTATTCGGTGTAGCCCATCCAGTGCGCTGTTATGTTTCCAGCATTGCCGACCGGCAGGCAATGATAATCTGGAGCAGAGCCAAGCTCGTCAATGATTTCAAAGGCTGCTGTTTTTTGGCCTTGGAGACGGTAAGGATTTATTGAATTTACTATGGTTACTGGGGCATGGTCAGCAATTTCTTTGACGATTTGCATGCCGTCGTCAAAGTTACCTTTTATTTGAATAATAGTGGAACCATGAATCATCGCTTGAGCTAATTTTCCGAGTGCAATCTTGCCCTCAGGAATAAGAACAAAAGCTTTGATTCCAGCGCGCGCAGCGTAAGCAGCAGCGGCAGCTGAGGTGTTTCCAGTTGAGGCACAAATTATAGCTTCAGAGCCAGATTCGACAGCTTTAGTAACTGCCATTGTCATGCCACGATCCTTGAAAGAACCTGTTGGATTTAATCCTTCATACTTTATGTATAGGTTTATTTCTTTGCCAATCTCTTTGGGAATGTTTTGAAGTTTAATTAATGGTGTATTACCCTCGCCTAAACTTATTATGCGTGTATTTTCACTTACTGGTAGTTTGTCTCTATACTTTTCGATTAGACCGGTATATCTCATAAAGCCTCTATTTAGTTAATCTAGTGTTTCAACGTGTAGAACTTGCACGCTATCTTGATTGAAGTCGCTTGCCTCAATTTTTGCCTTAATATTCATCACATTCTTTGTATTTATCTTGTTCGTAATGATTGCTATATGGGCATTATTGTCAGCATCGACCTTTTTTTGAATAAAGGCTTCAATACTTACTTTTTGCTCATGAAAGATTTGAGTTAATTTTGCGAGTACACCTGATACATCAGATACTAATAGCCTTAAATAAAACTCACTATCAATTAAATTGTTGTCGATAACTTTGGTTTTTACTTGCGACTTCCAGCCTAGGATATGGTTACTAGTTTGATTGTTGATAATATCAATCAGGTCTGCAATAACAGCCGAAGCTGTTGCCTCATCGCCTGCTCCTGCTCCATAGTATAGGCTTGTTCCTAAAGCATCGCCTTTAACGAGAACGGCATTCATCACGCCGTTAACATTTGCGATTATTTGGTCTTTGGCAATCAAGGTAGGGTGAACTCTCATTTCAATTGAATTTCCAACTCTCTTGGCAATACCTAAGTGCTTAATTACGTAGCCCAGTTCAGTGGCATACTTAATATCTTCAGTAGTTATTTCACTAATACCTTTGGTGTAGACTTTGTCAAATTGAAGTTCAGTTCCAAATGCGATAGCTGCAAGGATAGATAGCTTGTGCGCTGCATCAATACCTTCAACATCATAAGTCGGGTCAGCTTCAGCATAGCCAAGCATTTGCGCCTCTTTAAGAACATCGGCAAAGTCTCTATCTTTTTCCTTCATTTCAGTTAGGATAAAGTTGCCTGTACCGTTAACTATTCCGGCAAGTGATTCTATTTTGTTGGCGCTTAATCCTTGTTCTAAAGATTTAATGATGGGAATTCCACCAGCAACAGAAGCTTCAAATAAAAGGCGAACTTTATTTTTGTTTGCTAGTTTAATTAAATCATTGCCATGTTCAGCTAATAGAGCTTTATTTGCTGTGATGACGTGTTTACCATTCTTAATAGCTGTTTCAACTAGATCCTTTGTCACTTCAGTGCCACCAATAAGCTCAAGAACGACATCGACATCTTTGTGATTTACAACTTTGTATGGATCTTCAGTGAGGGTGATATCTGACGTGTCACAGATACGGTCCTGTGAGACATCTCTAACCCCGGCGAGTACCACTTTAACCTTAACACCGGTACGTCTCTTGATAGAATCAGCATTCTTTCTCAAGACATTTACAACACCACCACCAACGGTACCTAGACCAAGAATTCCAACTTTCATTAGTTTTGCACAAATATTATAGAAAATGGAATTATACCAAGTGGTAAAAACAAGGCACTATCAATGATAAATAAAAATGTTCCTAGTGCTGTTTAGTTTAATTAAATGATAAAAACTAGCTAAGTCCACCCATACAGATATACTTTAGCTCTAGAAAGTCATCAATTCCGTAGTGCGAACCTTCACGACCTAGGCCGGACTCTTTCACCCCGCCGAAAGGAGCAACTTCATTTGAGATAACTCCCTCGTTGACACCAACCATTCCGTACTCTAATGCTTCGGAAACGCGCCAAATCCGATTTACGTCGTTTGTGTAAAAGTAAGATGCTAGACCAAATTCAGTGTCATTGGCCATCCTAATTGCCTCTTCTTCGGTTGAAAACTTAAAGATAGGCGCTAGGGGTCCAAAGGTTTCTTCCGATGCGACCTTCATTGAAGTTGTTACATTGCCAATTATGGTTGGTTCGAACATTGTGCCACCATTCGAGTGCGGTTTACCTCCAGTGACTAAGACTGCGCCTTTGCCTAGCGCATCAGAAATGTGATCTTGGACTTTTTTCAGTGCACTTTCATTGATTAAAGGGCCTTGATTGATGCCTTCTTCCATGCCATTTCCAACATTAAGCGTTTTGACAGCTTCGCTTAGCTTGGACACAAATTCATCATAGATTCCTTCTTGCACTAAGATACGATTACTGCAAACACATGTTTGCCCAGTATTTCTAAATTTTGAAATCATTGCGCCAGCAACAGCAGAATCTAGGTTTGCATCATCGAAGACAATAAAAGGTGCATTTCCTCCAAGCTCCATTGAAACCTTTTTCATTGTATCAGCACAGTTACGAGTCAGAATCTTGCCTACTGCTGTAGAGCCAGTGAAAGAGAGTTTGCGCACAATCGGACTATTAGTTAGTGCCAAACCAATCTCGCTCGATTTAGTTCCCACAACTACATTAAGAACACCTTTTGGAATGCCTGCCTGGTCTGCAAGTTCTGCTAGTGCCAAGGCTGAGAGAGGGGTTTCGGCGGCAGGTTTAATTACCACTGGGCAACCGGCAGCGAGAGCCGGTGCGCATTTTCTGGTAATCATTGCGATTGGAAAGTTCCATGGCGTAATCGCAGCGACCACACCTATGGGTTGTTTGATTACAAGAATTCTGCGGTCATTTGCTGGAGTAGGAATAATATCACCATATGTTCTTTTGCCTTCCTCGGCAAACCACTCAATAAAGGATGCCCCATAGACCACTTCACCTTTTGCTTCTGCAAGTGGTTTTCCTTGCTCGGCTGTCATTAAGATAGCCAAGTCTTCTTGATTATCAATGATTAGGTCGAACCATTTTTTTAAGATTAACGCTCTTTCTTTGGCAGTTTTACTTCGCCAATTTGACCAGGAATTGTTGGCGGCCTCAATGGCGTCATTAGTTTCTTTTGTTCCCATATCTGGAAGTGTGCAGATGACTTCTTTAGAGAAGGCGTTGGTCACTTCAAATCTCTTATCAGATTCACTACCTGTCCATTCGCCGTTAATATATCCGGCATTTTTTAATAGGTCAGCATTGTTCAGCATATTCTTTTCGTCTTGTTAAATAAATGTCTATAAATCCGCAAATTATAATACCCCTAAACATGTTAATAAAATGTTTAACTTTATTAGTTTTGAGCGAGTTGCTGTTTTTGTTTTTTACCTATGAGTGATGCAGTTATCACGCCAACCGTTACCAGACCAACTAAGATTGTAGAGACAGCATTGATTTCAGGTGTAACCCCGAGCCTAACCATTGAATATATCTTCATTGGCAGTGTTGTTGATCCTGGACCAGAAGTAAAGCTCGCTATAACTAGATCATCAAGCGACATAGTGAATGATAATAGCCAGCCAGAAATCACTGCTGGCAATATGATTGGAAGTGTTATTAACAAAAAGGTACGAAAGGGCGTACAACCTAAGTCGAGAGCAGCTTCAGTAATACTATCGTCATAGCTAGTCATTCTGGACTGAATAATGACCGAAACATAACACATCGAAAAAGTTATATGAGCCAGTGTTACTGTTAAAACGCCTCTATCAATAGCTAAGGTTATAAATGTAAGTAGCGTAGATAAGCCTAATATAACCTCTGGCATTACCATAGGCGCATAGATCATTCCAGAAAAAAGCGTTCTACCCCTAAATTTACCAAAACGCGTCATTACAAGTCCAGCCATAGTGCCCAACAATGTTGCTACAGTAGAAGAGATAAATGCAACCTTGAAGGTTACCCAGGCTGCATCTTTGATGCCTTGGTTTTGCATCAGCTCGACATACCATTTTGTTGAGAATCCAGCCCAAACGGTAACCAATCTAGATTCATTAAAACTAAACAAAATCAAAAGGATGATTGGCAAATAAAGAAATGTAAATCCTAAGATTATGGCAGATACATTAAATTTACTGAACCTTGTCATGATATTGCCTTTTCTTGTGATTTTTGATAGAGAATAATTGGAACTACTAGAAGCAGTAGCATAATAATAGCAACAGCTGATGCTACCGGCCAATCCCTGTTATAGAAGAATTCGCCCCAAAGAACTTTACCAATCATCAGGGTTTTTGTTCCACCTAGAAGGTCTGGGATAACAAACTCACCAATGACAGGAATAAATACAAGAAAACAACCAGCTAAAATGCCAGGCAATGATAAAGGTATCGTTACAGTCCAGAAAGTTTTAAAAGGTCGACAACCTAGATCAGCTGCTGCCTCTAACAGATTCATATCCATTTTTTCTAGATTTGCATAGAGTGGCAAGATCATAAATGGCAGGTAGGAGTATACGATGCCGATGTAGACAGCGAGGTCGGTATTCATAATAATGAGAGGTTTTTCGATTATCCCTAATGTCATTAAAGCTAAATTTAATAAACCTTCAGTCTTTAAAATACCTATCCAAGCGTAGACACGTATGAGGAATGACGTCCAGAAGGGAAGAATGACCAACATCAATAAGATACCTCGCCAACGTGTCGGAGCCCTAGCAATACTATAAGCTATCGCATAACCAATGATGAGGGTTAATACTGTTGAGATTGTTGCAATTTTTATACTAGAAAGATAGGCCTTGATATAGAGTGAGTCACTAAAAAGGAAAAGATAACTATCTAAGCCTGCTTGTATTTTTGGCCATAATGAATCACCCCAGCTAAAAAGTGGCGTATAAGGAGGCATAGCGATAACAGGCTGAGCAAGACTGATCTTGAGAACAATAACAAATGGAAATAAAAACAATAAGAGTAACCAAAGATAGGGAATTGAAATGGCTGCATTCCTTCCATTAAAGGCTCGTCTCAGAAAGGATGGGACTTGTATTTCTTTTATATTCATAAAAAACTAAGAAAGTAAAACAACAGCGGAATGGGGGGCCCAATGAAGATAAACCTCATCTCCCCAGGTTAAATGGTGCTCAGCGGTTCGTTCACGGTTAGCACGGATGGCGGTAAGCTGTCTACCGTTTTCGAGCTTAACGTGA
>CAJWNF010000026.1 GCA_913044155.1 uncultured Gammaproteobacteria bacterium | reverse complement strand
ATTGGAAGCTACATTGTGCTCGAAAATGGTCAGCGAGTGCAGGTGGCGAATAAATCCTCAGAGTTATACAGTTTAATATTTGAGACTAATTCAATTCTTGGTTTGTTAGCTAAAATTGGCCATATACCTTTACCACCCTACATAGAAAGGGACGATGAAAAAGGAGATATTGATCGCTATCAAACCGTTTATGCTAAAAAGGATGGAGCTGTTGCCGCACCCACTGCGGGTCTTCATTTTGACAACACTTTATTATCTGAGCTTACTAATTATGGAATTAAACACGACTTCGTAACGCTCCATGTAGGTGCCGGCACCTTTCAGCCAGTTAAAACTCAAAAGATTGAGAACCATCAGATGCACAGTGAATATTTTGAGGTCAATCAAGGCACTGTCGAAAAAATAAAAAATACTAAAGCGAGGGGAGGACGTGTAGTTGCAGTTGGCACTACTGCGGTTCGAACATTAGAGTCAATTGCGCTGCATAAAGATATTGCAGCCCGGAAAGGGGAAACCGATATCTTTATTTATCCAGGCTATAAATTTCGCATGGTTGACGCTATGATCACAAATTTTCACCTGCCAAAATCATCTTTATTGATGCTAGTAAGCGCCTTTATTGGACATGAAAAAATGACTCAGATATATCGCCATGCGATAAATAAAGAATATCGTTTTTTTAGCTATGGCGATGCAATGCTTCTTGAAAAAAAACTATAGAGACTTTATTGATAGATGTTTTGAAAGGGCAAACACCAGAAATGCCAAAATGGGAAAGATTAAGAAGCTTGTTTTGATTGATGTGGCATCTGCAATAAAGCCAACAAATAAAGGACCAATAAGCATACCACCATATCCCAAAGTAGCAATACTTGCAATTGCGGTGCCCTGAGAAATGTTTTTGTCATTTGCCGCACGAGAAAAAGCCAGAGGTATGATAACAGCGATACCTAGCCCTATCAAACTAAAGGCAATCACTAAAGGAATAAAGGATTCAAATGTAACTAAAATTGTAGCTCCTATCAGTGCCACTAACCCTGAGTAGCGGGCTGTTTTCGAAGGTCCAATGATCGATACAATTTTGTCACCCATCAATCTCATTGAAAACATGCAAATAGAGAATGCTGCGAACCCTAGTGCCGCAGTGCCTTCCTCCACACTTGCAACGTCAATAAGAAAAATTGCACTCCAGTCTGCGACAGCACCTTCACCCAATGAAGCAAAAAACGTTATAAAGGCGACTGCAAGTAAAGGCCCTTTAGGTATCGAAATAAATGGAGCATCCTTATTTTTCTGCTTTGTCTCAGATTGAAATGGAATTGCTAAAATGCTAAGTGTAATCAAAAAAACTACAACTGAAATGATTGTAAAATGAGCCTCTACACCAAATTTATGGGTAGTTAATAGAACACCAAAGCCTGCCCCGATTCCTGACCCAAGACTCCACATAGCGTGGAAAGACGACATCAAAGGTCGTTTACTTTTACGTTCAACTTCAGCAGCCCAGGCATTCATTGCGACATCAATGCCTCCATGAATTGCGCCAAAAAAAATGATGGCAGCTACTAGCGTCCAAATTGAATTTGCATAAGCAATAAAGATGAGGGTCAATGGAAGCAATGTACAGCTAGCAAGCTTAGTCACAAATGACGCGCCAAACTTATCGGCAGCTCTTCCAAAAGCAGAGAACGCAACAACAGCTGACAAACCTAATAAAAAGATTAACAGTCCTAATGATGCTGGAGATAGATTATGAAAATTTGAAATTGCAGGAATACGCGAAGCCCAGCTACCAAATAAAACTCCATTAACTGCAAAAATGACTATAACTGCAAATCTAGCGTTTTTAATATTAGTCATAAATTTGAAGAAAGTTAATGAAGTTAATAATTATATTAAGTTTCTGGGGTAGGCTCTAATTTGTTAAAGATTTAAGGAGGGTTTCACCAATCATGGCTGGAGTTGGAGAAATACTTACCCCAGCCTTTTTCAAAGATTTAATTTTGTTTTGAGCGCCACCGCTTCCTCCACTTATGACTGCGCCAGCATGTCCCATTCTTTTACCTTTAGGTGCTGTAAGTCCCGCAATGTATGAAACGACTGGCTTAGAAATGTTAGAAGAGATATACTCGGCAGCCTCTTCTTCTGCGCTTCCACCGATTTCACCCACCATTACAATAGATTGAGTGTCTTTGTCATGCTCAAACAGCTCAAGGCAGTCGATGAAATTCATTCCTTGTACAGGGTCTCCACCAATACCTATACAGGTACTTTGACCTAACCCAGCTAAAGTGGTTTGATGAACTGCCTCATACGTCAATGTTCCTGAACGAGAAACAATACCAACGGTGCCGCTTTTATGGATATTCCCAGGCATAATTCCAAGTTTACACTCGTCTGGAGTAATAATTCCTGGACAGTTGGGCCCGATTAATCTTGATTTACTATCTTTAAGCATGGCCTTAACTTTGATCATATCTTGAACCGGAATGCCTTCAGTAATACATGCAATAACAGGCATCTCCGCCTCAATAGCTTCGACAATTGACTCAAATGCAAATCTAGGTGGTACGTAAATCATTGAAGCATTAGCGCTAACCTGTGTCATGGCCTCTCTGACTGAATTAAAGACAGGTCTATCTAGGTGAATCTGACCACCTTTTCCAGGAGTTACACCACCAACGAATTGCGTTCCATAGGCAATCGACTGTTCAGAATGAAATGTGCCTTGTTTGCCAGTAAATCCTTGACAAATAACTTTAGTCTGCTCGTTAATTAGTACACTCATTTCGCCATCTCCACTACCTTTTTAGCTGCCTCAGTTAAGTCAGATTCAGTCATAATATTACAGTCACTCTTGTTCAAAATTTCCAGGCCTTCAATGGCATTAGTGCCCTCAAGTCTAACTACAATTGGCAACGTCAAGCCTACTTTATCAATCGCCTGTAGAATACCAGCAGCAATCAGGTCACAGCGGACAATACCGCCAAATATATTGACCAAAATCGCTTTCACATTTTGACCACTCTGAATGATTTCGAAGGCCTTTGCCACTCTGTCCGCCGTTGTGCCACCACCAACATCCAAAAAGTTGGCAGGTGAACCACCGTGATATTCAATTAAATCCATTGTCGCCATGGCTAATCCTGCGCCATTTACCATACATCCTACTGACCCATCTAGAGAAATGTAATTTAGTTGGTATTCACTAGCCATCATTTCTTTTTCGTCTTCCTGAGTAATATCTCTTAGTTCAAGAATATCTTCGTTACGGTATAGTGCGTTATCGTCAAAGTCTATTTTTCCATCGAGTGCAACAACTGTATTTTGGTTTGTTATTATCAATGGATTAATCTCAATTAAGTTTACGTCCTTGTCGGTAAAGATAGAATACAAGCCCAACAAAGTTTCAGTGAATTGATCATAAAGTGCTGCATCCAATTTAAGTTTTTTTGCAATATCAATGCATTCATTGTCAGAGAGTTTGCCTAAAGGGTCAATCGCATGTTTAATTATTTTTTCCGGCGTTGCAGAAGCAACTTGCTCAATATCCATTCCGCCTTCTGTCGATGCTAATACTGTTATACATGAGGTTGAACGGTCAACTAACAGCCCTAAATAGAGCTCCTTATGAATATCTTGACCTGATTCAATGATTACTTGGTTGATAGTTAGGCCATTTTCATCTGTTTGCGGTGTTATCAGTCTACTATGCAACAACTTTTCACTTGCTTGGAATGCTTTTTCGATACTATTGCACACAATTACGCCACCACCTTTACCGCGACCACCGGCATGTACTTGAGCTTTAACAACCCATAAATTGCCGCCAAGTTTTTCACAGCAAGATTTAACTTCAGAGCTTTTAGTGATAACAATGTTCTCTGGCACTTGAATGCCATTTTTTTTGAACAATTCTTTTGCCTGGTATTCGTGTATGTGCATATAAATCGGAAAGAATAAAGGTTAAAATATGTGGGAAAGAATTTTATCATTTTTTGATTGACACCTTAGTTTTAATGATGGAATCAATCGCATTATAAAATTTAGTTTACTTAGGTTAAATAGCTAGGAAATTTTCATGGCGAAATATAGCACAAGTCATTTTAAGAATGGCCTAAAGTTAATGCTAGGCGGCAATCCCTGCTCAATAATAAACAATGAATTTGTTAATCCAGGCAAAGGGCAGGCATTCAATCGAGTAAAGTTTAAAGACTTGATTACAGGTAAAACACTCGAAAAAACATTTAAATCAGGTGAATCTCTAGAAGGCGCCGATGTGATGGAATTAGAGATGCAGTATTTATACAGTGATGGTTCGAGCTGGTGCTTTATGGACCTCTCTTCTTTTGACCAGTATGAATTGGGGCAGGCGGCAATTGGCACTGCGACCAATTATTTGGTCGAGCAGGACAACTGTATTGTGATACTGTGGAACAATAACCCAATCTCGGTTACACCTCCAAATCATGTTATTTTAGAGGTGGTTGATACAGACCCGGGTCTCAAGGGTGATACTGCTGGTACCGGAGGCAAACCTGCAACTATGAATACAGGTGTTGTTATTCAGGTCCCTTTATTTATCAGTATTGGAGAAAAAGTTAAGATCGATACACGCACAAACGAGTATTCAGGCCGCGCCTAGAGTAGTCATTACAATAATGTCTGAATTCAAGGCAGGAATATAAGTTCGAGGGTGTACTTTTAGGGATAATGAAGTTGTGGAGGAACAATTAATTGAGCATCTAATTACCTAGGTGAATTAAATGAAAAAAATAGTAATACTTTTGAGTTTGTTGCTTTCTCTAAATACTCTATCTGATGAATGGCCACATGAGAACATATCTAATGCGGTATTCGCTCTAGATATTAAAGATAGAGTGCCAATCAATATTGTTGAGGAGGCGGACAACTCTTTGGGTAAAATCTACTTCTTTACAAATATTCGCAACTTGGACGGTGAGCGCATAACTCATCGCTGGATTTATAAAGACAAAGTCATGGCCGATGTCAGTTTTGATATAAATGGCCCAAGATGGCGAGTATGGTCATCCAAGAACTTGTGGTATACATGGATAGGCAAGTGGAAAGTACAGGTGCTTAGAATGGATGGAAGCTTGCTATACGAGAAAATATTTAATTACACAGATAAAGAATGAAGAAAGTTGTATTAGCCTATTCTGGTGGTTTGGATACCAGCATTATTGCAAAATGGTTACAAGAAACTTACAGTTGCGAAGTTGTAACATTTACCGCAGATATTGGCCAAGGCGAAGAAGTTGAGCCGGCTCGAGCTAAGGCAAAGGCCATGGGCATCAAAGAAATATATATCGAAGATTTACGTGAAGAATTCGCACGTGACTTTGTTTTTCCAATGTTTCGTGCTAATGCAGTATATGAGGGCGAATATCTCTTAGGAACCTCCATTGCGCGCCCACTTATTTCAAAACGTCTAGTTGAGATAGCTGCAAAAGTTGGTGCCGATGCCATTTCTCATGGTGCCACGGGAAAAGGAAACGATCAAGTAAGATTTGAACTCAATGCTTATGCAATTAACGCTAATATCAAGGTGATAGCCCCATGGCGTGAGTGGGCTTTGTCCTCTCGAGAAAGTTTGATGCAATATGCAAAAGACCATGACATCGAAATTGATTATCAAAAGCAATCTAAAAAGTCACCATACTCGATGGATGCAAATCTATTGCATATTTCATACGAGGGTGATATTTTAGAGGATCCCTGGAAAGAGCCTGAAGATGATATGTGGCGTTGGACTGTTTCTCCTGAGAAGGCTCCTGATCATGCTGAGTATGTCGAAATCAGTTATGAAAAAGGTGACATAGTTGCCATTAACGGAGCATCTAAAACTCCAGCAGAGGTGATGGAAGATTTAAATAAAAAAGCAGGCGCTAACGGTATTGGTCGTCAAGACCTCGTTGAAAATCGCTTTGTCGGAATGAAATCTCGCGGCTGCTATGAAACGCCAGCAGGAACTGTTATGTTGAAGGCTCATCGCGCTATCGAGTCTCTCACGTTGGACCGTGAAGCTGCGCACCTAAAAGACGAACTCATGCCTAAATATGCAAAGCTTATTTATAACGGTTTCTGGTTTGCACCAGAGCGTGAGATGATGCAGGCAGCGATTGATGCATCTCAAGAGAATGTGAATGGTGTAGTTAAAGTCAAACTCTATAAGGGCACAGTGTCAGTTGTCGGTCGTCGATCAGAGAACAGCTTGTTCAGTGAAAAAATAGCCACTTTCGAGGATGACCAAGGCGCATACAACCAAAAGGATGCAGAAGGGTTTATTAAACTTAATGCGCTACGTTTAAGACTCAAGTCCTTGCAGTAAGCGTGTTAAAGATAGGTATTCTTTCAGATACTCATGGTACGGTGCATCCGCAAATCGTTGAGCTCATTAATGACTGCGATTTCGCTCTACATGCTGGCGATATAGTTGATATAGAAGTTCTACAAAAGCTCAATCCAAAACAAGAAGTTTTTGCGGTGAGAGGTAATAATGATTACCACATAACACACCTTGAAGATGTAGAAGTATTGAGCCTGCCTGGTGGCAAGATTGTTATTGAGCATGGCCACAGACATGGCCACTATGAGCCATGTCACGACTCTCTAAGGAAATCATACCCTGACGCCAAGGCCATCATTTATGGTCATACCCATAGACAGGTAATAGACCAGACAAAAACACCCTGGGTCATTAATCCAGGTGCTGCAGGCGAGACTCGAAATTATGATGGAGCGAAATGCTTGATGATTACTATTGATAGTGAAAAAGAATGGGGTATAGAGTCACATTCTTTTGATTAAATCTCTCTCAATACCCTGTAGGGAAAAATTAATCTTGGCCGGATTAGTATTAACTTGATAGATTGCTAGAAAATTGTTGCGCCAAAGATTTTAACTTCACCATCCTCAATTCCTAGAACTAGTCGACCTAAAAACTCTCCTGGGACCTTGTCACTCTTTTGCTTAAAAAGAACACTTATATGGTTGTTTCTTCTCAAACAGCCAAAAAAAACTCTTTCCCTAGATAAGCTCGTCAACATTTCATTGTTTGCCCACTGTTTACCTATTTCCACCTCGCTTGCCGCTAAAAGCATAGCCTTTGAGAAATGTTTAACAAAGCCTAGGTAGTCTTTATTGTTAGAGGACTCAACAAGATCATCCCATAAGGGATTAGCAATCTCTAATATTTCTTCGTCAGTCTTCTCGGGAAGGTTCATTAAATACTACTCACAAAATAATTTTATTGAAGTAAATAAAGTGATAATTTTATTACCTTATTATCCTTTAATAGGCAATATTCTTATATCTTTATTGGTTATCTTCTTTATCATCAACGATGTGATAAAGTGGCGCCTTTTCCATAGTCCATT
>CAJWNF010000025.1 GCA_913044155.1 uncultured Gammaproteobacteria bacterium | reverse complement strand
TTCATTATTAAAAACGCTCCAATTCAGGAAAAGGCAGCTCTCCATTATGAACGTGCAATCTTCCCAGTTCGGCGCAACGATGAAGAGAAGGCACAGCTTTCCCTGGATTAAGTAGTGAATCTGGATCAAAAGCGGCTTTAATTTGATGAAATACTTTCAATTCATCTTCGCCGTACTGGATACACATAGCATCCAATTTTTCAACACCAACGCCATGCTCTCCGGTAATTGTGCCACCAACTTCAACACAAAACTTTAATATTTCATTCCCACAAGCTTCTGTCTTCTCTAACTCACCATCAACGCCAGAGTTATACATTATTAGAGGATGAAGGTTGCCGTCGCCAGCATGAAAAACGTTTGCAATACGTAAGTTATAGTGTTTGGATATTGAATTTATTTTTTCCAACACCAAGGCTAGATAGCGCTTTGGAATAGTTCCGTCCATACAGTAGTAGTCTGGAGTAATTCTTCCAACTGCTGGAAAGGCGGATTTCCTACCTTTCCATAAAAGCAACCTCTCTGATTCGTTTTCTGAAATCTTAACAGTTGTCGCCGATGAGAGTAAATCAACAACCTGTTTTAACTCCTCCTCTACTTCATCCTCAAGGCCATCAAGTTCACACAACAAAAGCGCTTCAGCATCGAGCGGATAGCCTGGCTTTGCGAAGGACTCCGAAGCCTCAATTGCTAATTTATCCATCATCTCAAGACCTGCAGGAATAATGCCGTGCTTTATAATCTCCGCCACAGCATGAGCACAATCCGAGACGCTAGAGAATCCAGCCATAACTAATCTGGCAATGTTTGGTTTTGAGGTAAGCTTTACAGTAACTTCAGTTATGACACCTAGCAATCCTTCAGAACCGTTCATTAATGCCAGCATACCGATTCCTTCATCTTGTCGGCTAAATGAAATCTCTTTACCGTCAATCGTTAACATTTTGATTGCCTCTATATTTTGAACTGTGAGACCATATTTTAGGCAATGAACTCCGCCAGCATTCTCTGCAACATTACCTCCGATTGTACAAGCTATCTGAGAGGATGGATCGGGCGCATAATAGAGGCCAAATTGATCAACCGCTTCGCTAATTGCAAGATTAAGGACTCCAGGCTCAACAACTGCCACTTGTCTTTCCTTGTCAATTGAGATAATACGAGTGAGCTTAGAGAGACCCAAAACGACACTACCTTCGAGTGGCATTGCACCACCCGAGAGACCAGTCCCTGCGCCACGAGTTACAACAGGAGTCTTATAATTTCGGCAGATTTCTAAAACCTTTTTTATTTGCTCAAGACTGCTAGGCAAGACGACAGCCAAAGGTTTTTGCTTGTAAGCACTCAGGCCGTCACACTCAAATGGTCGGGTAGCTTCACTACCTACCATAACCGAGTCCTTGGGTAAATTACTGATTAATTCACTTGTGAGTGACATAGAGTGACATTATAATAACGCGATTTAAGTATAGATATAGTTACATTATAAGGTAATCCTATACATATTAAATTGGCAAATTGATAAGACCAATGCAAATTAACAACAATAACTTTCTAATATAACTTGAATTCATTTATTCCACCAGTTAGGACATTGATGGGTCCTGGCCCTTCGGATGTTCACCCTAGAATCCTAAGCGCCATGGCTAGATCTACTATAGGGCATTTAGACCCGGCCTTTGTTGGCATGATGGATGAAGTTAAGGAAATGCTAAAGTATGCATTCAGGACTGAAAATGAACTTACTATGCCTATCTCTGCTCCCGGATCGGCTGGAATGGAAGCGTGCTTTGCAAACCTAGTCGAACCTGGTGACAAGGTTATTGTCTGCATCAATGGAGTGTTTGGTGGACGCATGAAGGAGAATGTAACACGAGTTGGTGGTCAAGCAATAATTATTGAAGATGACTGGGGAAGGCCGGTTGACCCCCAAAAAGTAGAGCAATGTTTAATTGACAACCCCGACGCCAAAATTGTGGCATTTGTTCATGCAGAAACTTCAACTGGTGCACTTTCTGACGCTAAAACCCTCTGTCAAATCGCCAATCAATACGGCTGCATTAATATCGTTGACGCAGTAACTTCATTAGCTGGTTCTGAATTAAGGGTTGATGAGTGGGGAATAGATGCCATTTATTCGGGCTCTCAGAAATGCCTATCAGCAATGCCTGGGCTATCGCCCGTTAGTTTTAGCGACAGAGCAATTGAAAAGTTAACTAATCGAAAAACTCCAGTAACAAGTTGGTTTCTAGATCTCAACTTGGTGATGGGTTATTGGGGTAAGGGAGCAAAACGTGCATATCATCACACCGCGCCAGTCAACACTTTGTATGGTTTACATGAATCTCTAGTGATGTTGACAGAGGAAGGAATTGAAAACTCTTGGAATCGCCATCAACAAAACCACATCCTCCTAAGAGATGGACTAAATAACTTAGGAATCGATTACTTAGTCGACGAAAGCGATAGATTACCTCAACTAAACAGCGTACTAATTCCTCAAGATCAAGATGACCTAGAGGTGCGCTCCTTATTGTTGAAGAACTTCAATATTGATATTGGAGCTGGTCTGGGTCCACTTGAAGGCAAGATATGGAGAATTGGATTAATGGGGTATACTTCAAGAAAGGAAAATATTGAACTTTTATTATCCGCACTTAAAAATACACTATAAAAAAGTCTAGCTAGTCTTTGATTTTAGCCAACAACTCTTCTTCAGTCTCAACCCTGTCAGGGTCAGGTAGACAGCAGTCTACTGGACACACTTCGACACACTGTGGGGTATCGAAATGGCCAACACATTCCGTACACAGGTCGCCATCAATTTCATAGATTTCTTCGCCCATGTATATTGCTTCGTTGGGACATTCTGGCACACAAACATCGCAATTGATACATTCATCAGTAATTAATAATGACATAAATGCTCCCTAACTGAAAAAACCATGGTTGGCAAAGGTTGAGTAATTGACCCAACATTGTGAGGCGTTATTTTATCGTATTGATACTATTATATAAACGATTTTGGTATCATTGTTGGTTTTTATTATCAGGGTTATTATGAAGGGTTTATTTGTTATATTTTCATTGTTGCTCTCTTCGATCTCATTTGCTAACCTAGATGATGGCATTTATGCCCAAATAAATACCAATAAAGGTGAAATCGTTATCGAATTGGCATACCAAAAAGTACCGCTAACGGTTATCAATTTTATTGCTCTTGCCGAGGGCACTAAGCTGAGCAATAAATCGAGCGGCACACCCTTTTATGATGGCATAACATTTCATCGAGTTATCGATAACTTTATGATACAAGGCGGAGACCCACAGGGAGATGGCAGAGGTGGTCCAGGTTATATGTTTGCTGATGAGTTTAGCGACTTAAAACATGACCAATCTGGCGTTCTGTCTATGGCCAACTCAGGGCCTAATACAAATGGTTCACAATTTTTTATTACCCATGTTCCAACACCTTGGCTGGATGGAAAACATAGTGTTTTTGGCCTTGTTGTTGAAGGTATGAATGTTGTTAATGCAATTGAGCAAGGAGATATTATCGAAAGTATATCAATTGAACGAGTTGGTGATGAAGCTAACGGGTTTATTGCGAATGAAGATTCGTTTAAGGTTCAAGAGTCAATTGCAAATGCGGTAATATTAGCTCAACGCCAACAAGAACAAGTACAACTTCAACAAGACTTCGAGAACTACATCTCTTTAAACTATCCTGATGCTTTTTATAATGAATTGGGCTTCTACACAGAGATTAACGATAATGGGAACGGAAATCGTGCGACCGAAGGGCAAATTGTAACTGTTGACGTAGCTCTAAAAGCCTACTGCTGTGAAGTTTTGCGTGAACCTGGAAGCCCACCTATAAGTTTTACTCTAGGAAGTGGTGATATTATTAGTATTGTTGATTACAGTGTCAAAGAAATGTCTATTGGCGAGAGACGAACTGTAATTATTCCTTACGAGTATGTTTATGGCGATACGCCGAGTGGAAACATTCCTCAGGACTCTTACTTAATTTTTGAGCTGATACTTGTTGATGCGAAGGATAAATAGAAATGTTTCTTGAGATAATCAGCTTTCTCTCTTCACTTGATACTGGTTTTAATGTCTTAAGCTATCTAACAGTAAGAGCTGTTTTTTCAATGCTCACAGCACTGCTAATTACGCTACTTTTAGGCAAAACAATTATCTCAAAACTGCAACAATATCAAATAGGTCAAATAATTCGTAGTGACGGCCCAGAATCTCACAAAGATAAAGAAGGAACCCCAACTATGGGAGGCCTACTTATACTTTTCTCATTCTTTCTAAGTATGGTTATATGGGGCGACTGGAGTAATACTTATTTATGGATCATTTTAGCAACAACATTAATTTTTGGCACAATAGGTTTTTTTGATGACTATTTAAAACTCAAAAAACAAACCTCAGATGGACTTAAAAGTAGGCATAAATTTTTTGCCCAATCATTAGGCGCTATAGCTATCGGAGGGTGGCTTGTTTCGATTGCCTCCTCCCCAATCGACACACAACTGCTAATTCCATTTTTTAAGGATGCGGCATTAGAAATAGGCGTAATTGGATTGTTCATTATTTCCTATCTAGTTATTGTTGGCAGCTCTAATGCTGTTAATCTGACCGACGGACTCGATGGTTTGGCGATTATGCCAGTAATTTTGATTAGTGGTGGTTTGGCAATTTTTGCCTATATTGGAGGCAACTATAACTTTTCTGACTACCTTAATATGCCCTTTATGCCAGGAACCGGAGAACTTTTTGTGGTGTGTGCAGCATTGATAGGTTCGGGTTTTGGTTTTCTTTGGTTTAATACCTACCCTGCAGAGATATTTATGGGTGACACGGGATCGCTATCAATTGGATCTATATTAGCGGTTGTAGCTATCATTGTCAGACAGGAGATTTTGTTCTTTTTTATGGGTGGAGTTTTTGTTGCTGAAACCGTCTCAGTTATCCTTCAGGTTTGGTACTTTAGACGGACTGGAAAAAGACTCTTCTTGATGGCACCTATACATCACCATTTTGAAAAAAAAGGCCTATCAGAGCCAAAAATTATCGTTCGTTTTTGGATGATAACTTTGATACTAATTTTAGTTTGCTTGGCAAGCATCAAGATTAGATAAACCAGATAATCTGAAACTGTAAAATAACCAAACATGAGTATTAAGTCAGACAAATGGATCCGTAAAATGGCACTCGAAAAGGACATGATCAAGCCCTTCGAATCAGACCAAGTGAGACATGTCGATAATGAAAAAATAGTCTCTTACGGTACCTCGAGTTATGGCTATGATGTTCGCTGCTCAACAGAATTCAAGATTTTTACCAATATCAACCACAATATTGTTGACCCTAAGGATTTTGACGCCCAAAGCTTTGTTGAAATTGATGCAGAAGAATGCATTATTCCGCCTAACTCATTTGCCTTAGCTAGGACGATTGAGTATTTCAAAATACCAAGAACTACACTGGTTGTATGTCTTGGAAAATCAACCTATGCAAGATGTGGAATTATCGTCAATGTCACGCCACTGGAACCTGAATGGGAAGGACACGTAACTCTAGAGTTTTCCAATACAACACCGTTGCCTGCAAAAATTTATGCCAATGAAGGTGTTGCACAGATGCTGTTTTTTGAGTCCGACGAGCCTTGTGAAACCTCTTACAAAGATAGAGGTGGCAAATATCAAGGCCAAACCGGTGTCACCCTCCCTAAAACATAGTTATACATGCTAGAGATTTCCAAACGTCGCACATTTGCGATTATTTCACACCCTGACGCCGGCAAAACAACTGTTACCGAAAAGTTATTGCTATATGGTGGCGCTATAAAAACAGCTGGCAGCGTTAAAGCGAGAAAGGCCAACACTCATGCTACTAGTGACTGGATGGAGATGGAAAAAGAAAGAGGTATCTCTGTCACCTCATCGGTTATGCAGTTTCCATACAATCAACATATTATTAATCTACTCGATACGCCAGGCCATGAAGACTTTTCCGAGGATACATATCGCACTCTTACCGCTGTAGACTCTGCGTTAATGGTGATTGACGTTGCCAAAGGTGTCGAACAAAGAACCATTAAATTGATGGAAGTATGCAGGCTTCGTGACACCCCCATCTTAACGTTTATTAATAAACTTGACCGAGAAGGCCGCGAACCTATCGACCTGCTAGATGAAGTTGAATCAATATTGAACATTGAATGCTCTCCGATTACTTGGCCGATTGGTATGGGCAAGAGCTTTAAAGGTGTTTTTCATTTACTCGAAGATAAGATCTATCTATTTGAAAGCGGAAAAAATACAAAGATAGGCGACAACACTATTATTGAAGGCATTGACAACCCTCAGCTTGACGAGCTATTAGGTAAAGAGTTTGCTCAGGAAGCTCGTGAAGAAATAGAACTCATCTCAGGGACTACTAATCCCTTCAGCTTAGATAGTTTTTTAGAAGGCAAACAAACACCTGTATTTTTTGGATCTGCAATCAATAATTTTGGGATAGAAAACTTACTTGACGGCTTTATTAAATACGCCCCAACACCTCAAAGTCGAGAAAGTGATAATAGAAGTGTATCACCAGAAGAAAATAAGCTTACTGGCTTTGTATTTAAAATCCAAGCCAACATGGACCCTAAACATCATGACAGGCTCGCATTTATGAGAATTGTTAGTGGTGAGTACAGCAAAGGCATGAAGGTTTTTCAAGTTTCCAGTGGAAAACAAATAAAAATTGCTAATGCTGTTACTTTTATGTCACGAGAAAGAAGTTCTGCAGATAGCGCTACGGCAGGTGACGTGATAGGAATTCATAACCACGGTGGAATTGGGATTGGAGATACATTTACGCAGGGCGAAAAGCTTAATTTCCAAGGAATTCCAAACTTCGCACCTGAACTTTTCAGGCGGGCGCAACTCAAAGACCCACTCAAAACAAAGGCACTAAAAAAAGGTCTTGACCAGCTCTCAGAGGAAGGCGCTACACAAGTATTTAGACCCATATCAAATAGCACACAAATTCTAGGTGCAGTTGGTATATTGCAGTTCGATGTAGTTGCCCATAGACTCAAATATGAGTATGGAGTTGACTGTCAATTTGAGACCATCAATGTTGCTACCGCTAGATGGGTGAGTGGTTCAGATAAAGATATCGAACAACTCAAAATAAAAGCTGGTAACAATATTGCTATCGACAGTTCTGGGGTGCTCTCTTATTTAGCGCCGAGTCTGGTTAATCTTCAACTAACAATGGAACGTCATCCAAATATAACTTTTCACACTACTAGAGAACACTGATAGTTTAATCAGCGACCAGTGGCCTCACCACTTCGGCTATATCCTTTTTGTTTAGATAACCCACCTCTGCACCTTTCGAGTCCTGAACTACAGCATATTCAGCGTCAGATCTTAATATTT
>CAJWNF010000024.1 GCA_913044155.1 uncultured Gammaproteobacteria bacterium | reverse complement strand
CTCCAAGAATTTTTTACAAATGCTATATATCGTTTTTCCATCTGATGTTTAACTAGTTGTTGGTGTAAGTCTTTGAGAACAGACCGTTTTTTAGCCAGTATTAGACAACCTGAAGTGGCGCGATCAAGCCGATGAACTAGCTCAATTGGTTTATTATATTTATCTTTCAATGCCTCAATCACTCCAACATTTACACCACTACCACTATGCACAGCGACGCCATTTTGTTTATTAATAATCATTAAACCTTCGTCTTCATACAACACACTCTTACTTAATAAATCGATAAAGTTTGTTGAGTATTTTATTGATTTTTCAGCAGCTAATCTGATTGGAGGTATACGGACTACATCATTTAACTGGAGCTTGTATTCTGCTTTTTTACGTCCCTTGTTAACTCTCACTTCACCCTTACGAATAATACGATAAATATGCGGTCTAGGTACGCCCTTGAGTTTCTTTAAGAGGTAGTTATCTAAGCGCTGCCCTATAGAAAACTCATCAACAGTTACAAGTCTGGAGGATACATTCATAGTCACTTTTTATGAGAAAAATAAGTTCTTAAAGTTTGTTGTAGTTACTTCTGCAATTTCATCAATCGAAGTATTACGAACCTCAGCCAGTTTCTCTGCAACATAATAAGTATAGGCTGGACTATTGGGTTTGCCACGATATGGCGCCGGAGTTAGATATGGTGAGTCCGTTTCCACTAAAAGTCTATCAGCAGGAACCTTTTTTGCGATTTCACGCAAATCATTCGCATTGTTAAAAGTCAAAATACCAGAGAAAGAAATATAAAAGCCTAAATCTAGCGCCGCCTTTGCTGTCTCCCAATCCTCAGCAAAGCAGTGCATAACACCTGATTGTGCGTTCTCTTTTTGCAAAATATCAATAATGTCCTCTTTGGATTCTCTCATATGAATGATGAGTGGTTTCTCTGACTTATTTGAAGCTCTAATATGGCAGCGAAATCGATCTCTCTGCCAATCTGCTTCATCTTTTTTTACGCGAAAGTAGTCTAGCCCTGTTTCGCCGATTGCTATCACTCTATCACTTGAAGATAATTCTAAGAGTTTTTCAACGCTAGGCTCTTTACTGATAATCTCTGTAGGATGAACTCCAACAGATGCATAAATATTTGAATGTTGTAGTGCTAGATTGTGGACCTGATCAAAATGTTCCAAGTCAATACAAACACATAAGAATTGATTAACCGATAATTCTTTTGCATGGGACAGCATAGATTCGACACTACCGCCAAATACTTCTAAATCAACACGATCAATATGGCAATGGGAGTCAACAATTTGCATAGAGAAATTATATCTTAATTTCTAAAACTGAACGCTTCTCGGCAATAAATGGCACACTTAATGGATGAATAATTGCATTAAGTTTTTCAATATTTTTTTCCTTAATATAGTCTCCTTTCATTAACAAATATATACCATTATCTGCAAGTAAATGCTCGGTTAGTTGAATTGTTTTATTTACTCCTGCAAAGGCACGTGATGTAATTTGATTGTAATACTTATTTCTTTCAAAAGATTCTACTCTGCTATTAATAATCTTCAAGTCTTCAAGTTCTAACTCGGTTTTTACGACTTGCATAAACCGGCACTTCTTTCCAACACTGTCTAGGACACTCACTTCAATTTCGGGCAACATAATCGAGATAACAATACCCGGCAGACCTGCGCCAGAGCCAACATCAAGTAATCGACCTGGTTTTAGATAAGGGATTATAGAGAGACTGTCGAGCAAATGCTTTTTTACAGATTCTATCGGATCACGAATTGCGCTTAGATTATATGTCCTATTCCATTTTAAAATAAGAGATAGGTAGCTTAGTAGACGACTTATCTGCTTAGCGGAAAGACTAATTTGCATTAACTCAGCACCATCACAGAGCACCTGTTGCTCTTTAATCACGAGGAAGCTTTATAGGTTTTTAAATATACTAAAAGTATGGAAACAGATGCCGGAGTTACACCCTGAATTCTACTCGCTTGGCCTATTGTTTCAGGCTTTATATCATTCAATTTTTGTCTAACTTCACTTGAGAGCGCCTTTATCGTATTGTAATCTATCTCAGCAGATAAAGCGGTATTCTCATTTTTGCGGTACTTCTCTATCTCTTCTAGCTGACGCTTAATATAGCCCTCGTATTTAATTTGATTTTCAACTTGCTCAATAATTATGGGATCTTCTAGAAACGGCTTTGCTTTTTCAATTTGACTGAGATTCTTGTAGTTAATGTTAGGTCTTTTGAGTAAAGCTTCTAAGCTATATTCATGGTTAAGTTTTATACCCAAAACACTTTCAGCTTGACTGTCACTAGCCTGGATCCAAAAAGATTTCAAGCGTTTCTTTTCAGTATCTACTTGTTCGTATTTACCTATAAATGAATGCCATCTTTCATCGTCAACCAAGCCCAACTCTCTTGCCTTTGGTGTTAAACGTTCATCAGCATTATCCTCACGAAGCAATAAACGATATTCAGCACGTGAAGTAAACATACGGTATGGCTCACTTGCGCCCTTGGTAGTCAAATCATCCACCATAACTCCAATATAAGATTCGTCACGTTTTGGATACCAAGAGCTTTTATCTTGTACTTTTAAAGCTGCATTGATTCCGGCAAGTAGACCTTGCGCGGCCGCCTCTTCGTAGCCGGTTGTACCATTGATTTGTCCTGCAAAATAAAGACCAGAGATTTTTTTAACCTCCAACGTTTGCTTTAGACCACGAGGATCGAAGAAATCATACTCGATAGCATAGCCTGGGCGCACAATTTTTGCATTCTCAAATCCCTTAATTGAATGAACCAGGTCCTCTTGAATTTCGTAAGGCAAAGAAGTTGAGATGCCATTTGGATAGACCTCATGAGTGGTTAACCCTTCTGGCTCGACAAATATTTGGTGTGAATCACGTTGAGAAAATCGCACCACTTTGTCTTCTATTGATGGACAATAGCGTGGACCTACACCTTCAATAATGCCACTAAAGATTGGAGAGTCCTTTAAACCATCGAGAATATGTTCATGTGTTTTGGTATTGGTATGGGTGATGAAGCATGGAATTTGCTGTGGATGATCGTTCAAATTTCCCATAAATGAAAAGCTTGGCAAGGGTGTATCTCCAGATTGCTTCTGTAAAACATCGAAATTAATTGTTCTACCGTCCAAACGCGGTGGCGTCCCAGTCTTTAATCTGCCTACCCCCAAATCATATGAACGTAATTTTTCTGCTAAATGGTTTGCTGGGGCATCGCCTAGACGGCCACCCTGAAAATTTTTCATTCCTATATGTATGACACCACCAAGAAAAGTACCAGAAGTGAGGATCACGTTATCGGCAAAAAAATCAAGACCCATCTGAGTGATAACGCCTTTAACTTGATCATTCTCAATAATCAAGTCATCAACCGCTTGTTGGAAAAGGGTTAAATTTTCCTGGTTTTCGAGAGTATGTCTAATTGCAGCCTTATAGATTGCTCTATCGGCTTGAGCTCTAGTAGCTCTCACTGCAGGACCTTTAGAGGCGTTGAGTGTTCTAAATTGTATACCTGCTTTATCGATGGCTTTTGCCATCACGCCACCCATTGCATCTATTTCTTTAACAAGGTGGCCCTTGCCTATACCGCCAATAGCGGGATTACAACTCATCTGGCCTAAAGTTTCAATACTATGCGTTATTAGTAAAGTATCGACACCCATTCGTGCTGAAGCTAATGCCGCCTCAGTACCGGCATGGCCCCCGCCAACAACAATAACAGGAAAGTATTTACTTTGTTTCATTTTTCTTTCATTCAGCCCATAAAAAGCCCGCAATAAGCGGGCTCTTAATTATACGCTAGAATTTACGGGCTAGATTTTTCCGTCCATCTTACATAAAGTGTAGGCTTTATTAGTATTTGTAACCAGCCTCAAACAAACTCTCTTGTGAGGAAGGCTGAGAACCAGCAACATAATCTCCTGTACAAGCTTCCGAATTTGCTTGTGCTCTTGCCAACAAGGCTTTTTGACCTGCCTCAATGTCATGGCCCTGCCAGGCCTGTAAACAAGATTGCTGCAATGCTCTTCCATAAGAAAATGCTAAACTCCTAGTACTTTTTCGTTCAATACTGTTCATTGTATTAAGATAAACTGACGCATCTTCTTCTGTCAGCCCGCCGGAAAGAAACATGATGCCTGGAACAGCCGCAGGTACACAGCGCTCCATTGTACGGACTGTTATCTTAGCAACTTCTTCTGAGCTGGCTTGGTTAGTATTATCAGCACCTGAAACAGTCATCGAAGGCTTTAATAGACTACCTTCCAAGAAAACACCGTTTTCTGCGCATGCCTTGTATACTTCCGTTAGTACTCTCTCCTGTGCTTCTGCTGTGCGTTCAATAGTATGGTCGCCATCCATGAGAATTTCAGGCTCTACAATTGGCACGAGACCAGATTCTTGACAAATTCTAGCATAACGAGCTAAACCCCAAGCATTCTCTTTAATTGCAAGATCAGTAGGGCATCCATCAGCGGTTATTTGGAGTACCGCACGCCATTTTGCAAAACGTGCACCGCGCTCATAATATTCAGCGGTGCGCTCTGCCAGACCCTCTAAACCTTGACAAAAAGTTTCAACCTCATGTCCGCCTGCAAGTGGGCGCAAACCTTTATCAACTTTAATACCGGGGATGATTCCTAACTTATCAATTTTTGCAACCATTGACTCACCATCTGCATGATTTTGATACAGAGTCTCTTCAAAAAGAATAGCGCCACTTATGAAATCACCAAGCCCTTTCGCGGTAAAAATCATGCCCCGATAAGCCTGCCTATTCTCTTCTGTGTTTTCAATGTTGATACCAGCAAGGCGTTTACCAATTGTCGGTGTCGACTCATCAACTGCCAGTAACCCCTTTCCTTTTGCCGCTATAAGATTAGCTGTTTCTCTCAATTCTTCTTGTTTTTTAATCATCATTTTTCACCTTTATATTTTTACTATTTTGTTTAATAATTTCCATCGCCAACACGAAGGATTTTCAACATGTTTGTTCCGCCTGCTTTATCTTTGTGCATTCCTTTCGTTAGTATTACTAGATCTCCATTTTTTACAACTGATTTTTTTTGAAGATTTTCTATTACATGGCTATTAACGTCATTCCAATCATCTGTGCTTGTTTTTTCCACAAAGCAAGGGTATACACCTCTATACAAGGTTACCTTTTGTAGTGTTTTTTCATTATCAGACATCGCAAAAATTGAAATATTTGAACTGATTCTAGACATCCATAATGCAGTTTTTCCAGTCTGAGTTAATGTTGCGACAACTTTTGCACCAATATGGTTTGCGCCATACATTGCGGTCATAGCTATCGTTTCATCTACTCTTTCAAAGCTTTCGTGGAGTCTATGGTGGGAAATCTTTGCAGTTGGGCTTTTTTCAGATTCCAGACAAACATCGCTCATTGTTTTAACGGCATTGATTGGAAAATCTCCAGCAGCTGTTTCCGCAGAAAGCATGACCGCATCTGTCCCATCAAGTACCGCATTTGCCACATCAAAAACTTCCGCCCTTGTAGGGATTGGATTGTTAATCATTGACTCTAACATTTGTGTTGCAGTAATCACGAATTTGTCACCGGACCTGGCCTTCTTAATAAGTCTCTTCTGTTGTGCTGGTAGTTGCGGGTCACCAATCTCAACACCCAAGTCACCACGCGCCACCATTATTCCTGCCGACTCCTTTAAAATCTCTTCGATAACATCATCTGCCAGTGACTCAGTGCGTTCAATTTTTGCCACAACACTAGCATCTGAGCCTGCTTTTTTTAATAGTTCTTTAGTTTCCCTCACATCATCCGCACTCACTGGAAAAGACAAAGCAACATAATCCGCATCAGCTTTAGCAGCCGTTTTAATGTCCTTCTTGTCTTTATCTGTAAGAGCTTTTGCGCTTAAACCACCACCACGCAAATTGATGCCTTTATTGTTACGTAAAATACCTGCCTGAATGACGGTTGTTATAATCTTTGAGCCTTCAGTACGTCTTACCTCAAGAATTATTTTTCCATCATCTAATAGCAGAACATCTCCAGTTTTGACGTCATTGGGCAATGACTTATATGCAATACCAACAGCATTTAAATCACCTTCGTTTTCATCTAAATCAGCATCAAGAGTGAACTTGGAACCATTTTCCAATTCAACTTGTTCATTTTTGAAGCCAGATATTCGAATCTTTGGTCCCTGGAGGTCCATTAAGATGCCGATGAATGTTTTGTTTTCTTTTGCATAGTTTCTCACTGCCGCTACACGTCTTAAATGCTCTTCTTCTGTTCCGTGGGAAAAATTGATTCGAACAACATTTACCCCCGCATCCAATATGCCTTTTAATACCTTCGGCTTATCTGTTGCAGGACCTAGTGTTGCTAGAATTTTAGTACGTCTAAACATAATTAATCCTCTGCTCTTGTTTCCAGTATTTCTACTACTGGCAATTTCTTCCCTTCAAGAAACTCCAAGAAGGCGCCACCGCCGGTTGAAATATAAGAAATTTTATCTTCAATATTATATTTATCAACTGCCGCAAGGGTGTCTCCACCTCCAGCTATTGAGAAAGCTTCAGATTCTGCAATGGCATTCGCTAAACATTCTGTACCTCCAGCAAATTGGTCAAATTCAAACACACCAACGGGGCCATTCCACACAATTGTACCGGCACTTCGCATAACATCAGCCAGTTGGTTAGCGGAATTTGGTCCAATATCAAAAATCATATCATCTGCAGCAAGCTTGGATGAGTCTTTGACCTCAGCATTAGCAAACTCAGAAAACTCTTTTCCACAAACCACGTCAGTTGGCACGGGAATCTCACAATCCTCCATCAACGATTTTGCAGTTGGAATTAAATCATGCTCACACAAGGACTGCCCTACACTATGGCCCTGAGCTGCAATAAACGTGTTTGCAATACCACCACCAACCACAAGCTGGTCAACAAACTTTGAAAGAGATTCAAGAACGGTCAATTTAGTTGAAACTTTTGAGCCGCCTACAACAGCAACCACTGGTCGTGCAGGGTCGTCTAAAGCCTTTCCTAATGCTTCTAGCTCGCCCACTAATAGTGGCCCTGCACATGCAGTAGGTGCATATTTTGCCACACCATGTGTTGAAGCATGGGCTCTGTGCGCAGTTCCAAAGGCGTCTTGTACACAAATATCACACAAGGCGGCCATTTTTTTTGACAACTCGTCATCGTTTTCTTTTTCGCCTTCATTAAACCTTACATTCTCACAAAGTACAACCTCACCATCTTCAAGATCAATTCCACTAAGCCAATCGGTAACTAGTTTGACTTCTTGCCCCAATAGATTGGTCAAATAATTTGCTACCGGTTCTAATGAAAATTTTTCTTCATATTCGCCGGCAGTTGGCCTACCGAGGTGTGAAGTTATAATTACTTTTGCGCCTGCATTTATTGCATAAACAATTGTTGGAAGAGACGCCTGAATACGTTTATCACTGGTTACCTCGCCGTCTTTTATCGGTACATTTAAATCTTGTCTAATTAAAACTCGCTTACTAGACAAAT
>CAJWNF010000023.1 GCA_913044155.1 uncultured Gammaproteobacteria bacterium | reverse complement strand
CGTATTGAGTATTTAGTTCTCGATAATCCTTCAGTTCAAAGCTAACGTCTAAACCCTTGCAGGACTCCTTGGCATATTGTTCCTGCTCTTTTGAGATGGTTATGCCGTAAACATTCACTTCGTAGTTTTCAGCTGCATATTTAGCGAAGCCACCCCAACCACAACCAATTTCCAGAACTTTCATTCCAGGCTTTAAATGCAATTTTCTGCAAATCAAGTCCATTTTGTCGATTTGTGCTTGATCCAAATCTTGTGCATATCTCCAATAAGCACAAGAATAGTTCATCCTCTTGTCAAGCATCAAAGAAAAAAGATCGTTACCTGTATCGTAATGTTTTTCACCTACCATATGTGCCCTGCCTTTGCTCTGGGAGTTAAACAAATATGCGCGCAGAAAAGTCAATAAAATTGAAGGATTAGTGGCTTTGACTTTTTTATCCAGATGGGCATTAAGCAATCTGACAGCTAACTGGTCTAATGCATCACAATCCCACCAACCATCCATATAACTCTCACCAAAAGCCAAAGTGCCGCCACTGAGAACTCGTGCATAAAAATCTTCATTATGGACTTGGATGTCGTATGGCCTTTGTCCATTAATTTTGATGTCAGCAGATTCCAAAAGTTCCGTAACTGTAGTTTTAAATTTAGACATAAATTAATAATAAAACTAAAACAGGAATAATCTTACCATAGAAGTTTTTACCTTTAAAGTACTACAATTGAATCCATATTAACGATAAGCAGAATAGCTCTTAAAAATCACTATAACACTCAAAAACATAAACAAAACAAAAAAAATCAAAGACCAGCCCGCCATACTCAAACCCAAAAATTGCCACGTTATCTCAGCGCAATTCCCGTCCCCCATAAATAAAGTATTTATCACATCAAATAAAGGAAAAACCTCCAAAATATACTCTAAAGGTGGACCACACAGCGGCACCTGATCTTCTGGAAGACCTTGCAACCATAGTTGTCGACCTGCAACCCAAGAACCAAAAGCAGATGCAAAAAGGATAACACCAGAATAAATCTTGTACGTATATAGTTTTGGATTATGAATGTACGCAATAAATGCACTTAAACCGACAATGCAATAAAGAAACTGCTGGGTAATGCATAATGGGCATGGCTCCAAACCAAGAATTTTCATACTATAGGCTGCATATCCAATGAGGATGCCTACTACCAAAAAAATTAATAAATGGATTTGGCGAACTGAAAGTTGTCGGATTGAGACGCTCAAAAGAAAAACTAAATTGATTCTAGAAGATTGAGACCAATCTTACCATAAGCCTAACTAGAGAGCAGAAAAAATGTCACCCCTATTGGTCCAGCTTAGGGGGTAGTTAACGAGAATTGAAAGCTTGTTTCATAGCTTAAGGTTTAGAGACGTTTTGCACTATCTACAAGTAAAGCCGCGACATAGTGAGAGAATGAATGCCTAACAAGCATTGTCAGCTCATTCTTTTTCTCTTGATAGATTATTATTGGCGCTTTGCCAAAGGTTGTAGATGCAACCTTCCCTATTGTTAATTTTGCATTCAAATCATAGCTCATCCAGCGCGAAAGCAGTTCGTTTGCCTTGCCTCCTTTGAATATCAAGGTGCCGTAGGCTGCACTATTATCAACTAGCGACATAGTATCAGGCAAGTTGTCTTTCCTCTTCCATAATAGGTCTCTTTGAAATTGAGAGTGAACAATCCAAAACTCGTCTGGACTTATCCATAAACAACTTAAGTTATCATTACCCATAGTGATTGAAAGTGCTGTTGGTAATTCAAAGCCAAATTCATTTAATGCAATTCTATTGTTTTCTTTTGCATCTTTGGATGTTCGTAATATAGCTATCGCCTTGTCATTTAGTTCATAGCATGACAGGTCTTTTTGGTTAATCAGGTAGCCGTCTTCGTTCGTCAAAGATTCAAATGTCGATGCAAAAATTGGCTGAAAGTTTGTTTTCAAATTATTCATTACCATCCACCCTTTCACCATTTGGATCATAGAAAACACTGTTCGATACTTCACACGGGATTTCTTTCAATCCTTGTCTTTTTTGTACAATTTTCACAATCACCGTATCACCCAATTTATTCAGGCCATTCTGCAATTGTGCCAGTGCAATTGATCTTCCTAATATTGGACTAAAATAACTCGAAGTGACATAACCGATTGAACTCCTGTTATCATCAACGATATGCGCTCCTTCGGGCACCACAACCGAAGCATCCTTAGTCAAAAGCCCAACCAGCTGGAGTCTATCATCTTTGGCCAATGCTTCAATCGTAAAAGACCGGCGACCGATATAGGAAAAGGGCTTATCCTTGGCCAATATCCAGCTCATATTTACATCCATCGGTGTCATCGATCCGTCTGTATCTTGCCCTACAATAATAAAACCTTTCTCGGCTCTCAGAACATGCATAGATTCCGTACCATAAGGTGTAATATCCCATTTCTTACCAAGGGCCTGTACTTGATCCCAAATATAGCGACCATAATTAGCCTCTACATTAATCTCGTAGGCCAACTCTCCCGAGAAACTGATGCGCATGATACGCGCATCAACACCGCAAACGATTCCTTGACGCCACTGCATGAATTTGAATTTTTCGCGATCAAATTCAACATCTTGACAAAGAACTTTCATTAGTTGACGAGCATTAGGGCCGACAATTGCAACCGTTGAGAATTGGTCGGTGACGCTGTTAAGATGGACATCTAAATCATTCCATTCGGTCTGAAGCCACATCTCCAAGGCAGAGTAAACACTTGCAGCTCCACCAGTTGTTGTTGTCATGATAAAGTGGTTGTCATTAATACAAGAAGAAACACCATCATCTATAATCATTCCTTTTTCGTCACACATCAATCCATAGCGGCAACTCCCAGGCGCAAGCTTCATCCATGCATTGGTATAAACTCTCGACAAAAACTCTCTGGCATCAGGCCCCTGAACATCAATCTTGCCAAGAGTGGAAGCGTCCATCATGCCGAGCGATGTTCTTGCAGCAAGACATTCTCTGTGTACTGCCTGATGAATATCTTCGCCAGATTTTGGATAATACCAAGGGCGATACCACTGACCAACTACTTCAAACTCGGCCCCATTTGCAACATGTGAGTCGTGAATAGTTGTAAAGCGTTGAGGATCAAAATAAGCGCCATTTTCTCGACCGGCTAGAGCACCAAAATCAACGCCACTATATGCAGGACGGAAAGTTGTAGTTCCGACTTCAGACATAGGCTTACCTAGGAGTTTTGCTGCAACCGCAATACCATTAATATTACCGGTTTTGCCTTGGTCAGTACCAAAACCCATTGCCGTATAGCGCTTAATATGTTCAATTGAGCGGTAACCCTCTCTAATAGATATAGCAACATCCGTTGTTGCTACATCATTTTGCAGATCAAGAAAAACTTTAGGACGATTAATGATCGATGCAGGGGTAAAGAACGGACTCACACGATAAGGGTTGTTATGGTTTCCGCTTAATTTCTCAATCTTAGGATTTTTATTGATACCTAAAGACTGTAATGTTAGTTTTGCTTTATTTCTACCATCAACAATCGCATCCTGCCAATCGCCAGTACCATCTACTGCGCCACAAACTTGCCTATTGCTAGGCAGATCTCCAGTTAAGAATGACTGAGAATCTTCATTGAAATATGTTTTTGATCCGCTATGGCAATTGAGATGAACCACAGGGTTAAAGCCACCAGAACTTGCCAATAAATCGCAGTTCAGAGACTCTATTTCGTTACCAACCTCCCAATCTGAGTTTTTATATATTGCAGGGGCAATGTCGACACTCTTTACCCTGTTAGAGCCGTGCGCTTTAACAACCGCGTAACCTTGAAGAATCTTAATACTGCTGTTTTCTAGCTCCTCTGCAAAAGGATTATTGGCGCCATCAGGTCTCACATCAATAACCATGCAACTTATATCATTTGCAATCAGGTCTTTGGCTGTTTGATAGATAGTGTCATTATTACCGTAGATAATCGTATTATTTCCAGAAATAACGCCAAACTCATTCAGATAGCGCCTTACCGATTGACTGAGCATAATATTGCTCAAATCGTTAGCCTCGAAGAGCATTGGTCGTTCGTGAGCGCCGGTTGCCAAAATAACTTCTTTTGCCCTAACCTTATGATTGATTTTTCTTGGCGTCTGGATTTCTCTATCTGCAAGAGATTGGGCAGTTGTGATTGTTTCAAGAATTTCTACAAAGTTTTGATCATGCCAAGCATAAGCAGTTGAGTTGCATAGCACTGTAAAGCGATCTGAATGCTCTTTTCTAAAAACATTTAAATCTGCAACGCTACTTTTAAGCCACTCTTTGGCTGAATTGTCAGAGCACAACTCGCTAATAATCTCACCACCAAGCCTTGGACGTTCATCAACCAAAATCACTCTTTCATTTTCTGAATTATTTAATATCTCCATGGCGGCAGAAATTCCTGCAACACCGGCTCCGATAATTAACACTTCAGCGTGGTGATGTATATGGTCGTAGACATCAACATCCTCTTCAGTTGGAGATTCAGAAAATCCCGAAAGTGCTCGAATACTGTTTTCTACTTTAGCCCAGACTTTTTGCTTGATAAAGGTTTTGTAATAAAATCCAGCCGGCATGAAGCGGTGTAGTGGCTTAATGAATGCACGTAAATCAAAGCCATTTGGGCTTGTTGCGCTTTTTGCACATAAACCGTCATACAACAGAATCTCTGTCGCCTTAAGGTTGGGAGTGTAGCGTCCACCGGACTCTAAAGAGATTAGTGCGTTTGGTTCCTCAACTCCAGCAGCCATAAGACCGCGTTTACGGCCGTATTTAAAACTTCTAGCGAATAAAGTAACGTCGTTAGCCAGTAATGCAGAGGCCAAAGTGTCTCCCTCAAAGCCTTTATATATCTTATTATTGAATATAAAAGTGATTGTCTTTGAGCGGTCTATTTGGTTGCCTGGACGCTGTTCAACTCTCATGATTCTTGCTCGCTGATCTCAGTGCCGAAAGGCTCCACCTGTAATATTTCATGGCTTATAGTTGAACGCTTAACTATGAAATACTTGCGACAACCGTTGGTATGCACCCACTGCTCCCAATGATCGCCCTTGTGGTTTGTCCTATAGAAAACATAGTCGGCCCAGTCTTCATCACTAATAGCTTCGGGGGTTTTGGGGCGTGCAATGAAAGCCTCACCAGCGGCAGAAAATTCATTCTGCTCTCTTTCTTCTTTGCAATATGGACAATAAAATAAAAACATAATCTTATATAGTTATTAAATTAGTGCGCAACACCGGCAGCGCCATGTTCGTCAATTAGGGCTCCTGTGGTAAATCGGTCAATATGAAAAGGCACTGCCAGGGGATGCTGTTTGTCTTGTGCAATAGTATGTGCAAACACATTGCCAGATCCCGGTGTCGCCTTAAACCCTCCTGTACCCCAGCCACAGTTGAAATACAAGCCTTCAACCTTGGTAGGACTGATAATTGGGCAAGCGTCCGGACAAACATCAACGATACCGCCCCATTGTCGATTCATGCGGACCCGAGAGAAAATTGGAAACAATTCCAAAATTGCTGCAGCGGCATGCTCAATAATTTGCGAATTGCCGCGTTGTGCATATGAATTATAACTATCAATCCCCGCCCCAATTACTAGGTCGCCCTTGTCGCTCTGGCTGATATAGCCATGAACCGCATTTGACATCACAACGGTGTGCAGTACTGGTTTCATTGCTTCAGACACAAACGCCTGCAGAGGATGGCTTTCAATCGGCAATCTGAGTCCGGCCATTTTTGCCAGTACTGATGAATGCCCCGCACTAACGCAACCTACACGGTCAGCTAAAATATCGCCACGGGTTGTTTTTACGCCTTTGACCCGACCCTGTTCAACCTCAATGTCAATAACTTCGCAGTCTTGAATAATGTCTACCCCAAGCATAGCAGCTGCTCTTGCAAAGCCCCATGCAACGCCATCATGCCTGGCAACACCTCCACGAGGCTGGTAAGAGGCTCCCATAACCGGGTATCTGGCGTTCTTAGTGATATTAATAATTGGAATTTGCTGTTTTATTTCGTTTGCATCAACTACCTGGGCATCAACGCCATTCAACACATTGGCATTAACTCGACGCTCTATGTCTCTCATATCTTGCAATGAGTGGCCCAGATTGTATACTCCGCGCTGGCTAAACATTACATTGAAATTTAAATCTTCACTGATACCTTCCCATAGTTTCATTGCATGCTCGTAAAGGCTTGACGCCTCATCTCTTAGATAGTTAGAGCGAATGATTGTGGTGTTTCTACCTGTATTGCCGCCACCTATGTATCCTTTTTCAACAACCGCAACATTCTTAATGCCACACTCTTTTGCCAAGTAATATGCAGTTGCCAAGCCGTGGCCACCCCCTCCAACAATGATGATGTCGTATTTTGACTTAGGTTCAACCAACGGGATAGCCTGATCCCAGTCCTGACCACTGAGCCCTGCTTTTAATAACGAATACCATGAATATTTTTTTTGCATAATACAGCTCTATTTGTAATCCTATAATTCTAACACTAGGTCACTTTCTGGGTGGGAACAACAGGTCAAAATATAACCTTCTGCTTCATGTGATTTTAGCAAACCGCCCTGTGCATCCATATCTACCTTGCCTTCAATCATTTTAGTTCTGCAGGTACCACACATACCCATAGAACATGCAAATGGAGTAACAATTCCTTCCTTCTGAATAGCTACTAAGATGTTAGTATTGCTACCGCACTTGATAGTTTTTCCTGTTTCTTGCAAGGTGATATTGTACTCAACTACTTCAATACTTTCGCCTTCTTCATGAGCTATGAACTTGTCAGGCTCTGCCATATTTTGCTGCGCTGTTGAGCTTTCAATGTCGAAGCTTTCTTGGTGGTAATGAGCCATATCAAAACCAATTTCATTCAAAATACTCTGGACATTGTCCATGTAAGCTTTTGGGCCACAGCAGTACACTTCCCTTTCGATAATGTCTAACACTAAATTATTCAACATTGTTAAACTCAGCAATCCTCTCTCGCCAGGCCAATCATCGTCCGCATTATCACAAATATAATGACGATTGAAGTTGCTCTGGTGCTGTTCATAAAAATCAATTTCGTCCTTTGCTATAAGATCGCGAGGTGTTTGTGCATTATGTAAAAACACTATATCCGAGTCAATCGACAAATCAATCAGATAGCGAGACATTGAAAGCATTGGCGTAATCCCGCTACCGCCCGACATGAAAAGCACCTTGTCTCTTGGTTGGTCAAATGCAATACCAAATGAGCCGCCGATATTTAGAGCATCAATGCAATCGCCAACCTTAAGATGCGTGTGCATCCAGTTGGTCACGGTACCATTCTCTAATAGTTTATTTGTAATCGTTATAGCATGATGGTGCGTCGGGCTCGACGCAATCGTATAAGTGCGCATAACGCTGGCATCATTAATATTTAAGAACAGTGTTGTGTGCTGGCCCGGCAAAAACTTAAACCATGCATCTACCTTAGACCTAAATGTGAAGCTTTTTACGTTATGTGTTTCATCCTTGATCGCAATACATTCTAGTGGCGCAAGGTCGCCCTCCCACTTTGGCATATCATCTATATCAATTTTTGGAAAAACCATTGAATTCATTCTATTCACTTATATAAAACTTAATTTTAATGATTCCTATGAACTAATTATTATCTGCCACTAAACATACATTACGGATAAATCTTACTACCAAGTCAATCTCTTTGCCCGCCAAAATTCTTGACAGCATAAAAAAAAGCGAATTTTATCAATGAAACATGTTCAAAGCAATAACTTTTTTTGAGCCAGAAAACATTCAGATCACATAGTTTTAAGGCATCGGAATAATGTTTTTCTTTCTTGTAGAGAACCCCTGAATAACAATAGCTGAAAAGATAAATGCACCGCCGATTATTGTATTAGTATCTGGCACTTCATTGATGCCTATAATAGGCAA
>CAJWNF010000022.1 GCA_913044155.1 uncultured Gammaproteobacteria bacterium | reverse complement strand
GATCCCTATGGACTCCTAATAGTACGTTTGGGTAGAGTGCAATATATTCACTGCCGCTGTTCCATTTACTTGAAAGTCCCTCAAAGTCAGGAAAAGTGTCGCCACTTTCTGTTTTGATTTGATTGTATGAATACGACCCTTGGCCAGAAAAACAATCAGGCTCTTGGATATGGTAATGATCTTCGATTTTTGATTTATCGTTAAGTCCCGGATGAACAAAAGGAAGGTGATAGCTTTCACAATAGTTTTCAATTGCCAATTTCCAGTTTGTTTTAACTTCAAGTGTAAAGTGTGACTCTTTGCCACCGTGAAAAATTGGTTTATCAAATTCAGCCCATCGATTCAAAGCTTTGGAAGCATAGTCAACAAACTCAGTTGCATCACCAGAAATATTCACAAAAATTATATCTTGCCAAACGTAAGATCTAATTTTATAAAGGCCAAGCTCGTCATAATTAACAGCCTCATGGTTATTGCTTTCAGTGCCACCAACCATCGGTGTTGCACAGAGCTTACCATTTAGGGTATAGCACCAGCTATGATATGGACAACGAATAATGTCATTAAGCTTGGTCGGTTTATCAATTAGAATCATACCGCGGTGGCGACAGGTATTTTGAAATACATTAATCTCGCCATCGTTATTGCGAACGATGATTAGCGGCATGTCAACGAAATTTATTGGCTTGGCATCACCAGATTCAGGTATATCTTTACCAAAACCAATCGCTGACCAATTATCAAATAGAACAGCCCGCTTTTCCTCATTAAACACGGCATCGCTTGTATAGTGTTCGTTTGGCAAGCCTTTTGCTTTTTCAATGGGTCTTAGGACTTCATCGATATTACTTAGTTTAGTCTTAGACATATCTATAAAGTGTTGCTAAAAAATAGGAATGATACAATCAACTAAGATAACTTAATTTTAAATATTTTCAAGTAAATGAATGAAATAATTTCAAGAAGAAATATTTATTTTTTTTGTTAAGGTTTTTTAATAAGGAAGTCTCTAAGAGCTTTAATATTTTCTGATAAAAGCTCTTCTTTTTCGCTCATAATGTAGATGGCAGAGGGGGCAGGTATTGATGTGTCACCTAAAATTACCAATTCACCAGTATCAATCTTTGGCTTGCAGAGGTGCCTCCAGCCTAGGACTATGCCTGTGCCATCACTGGCAGCTTGCAGGGCAATCATATAGTTATTTACATGTGTTCCCTGTGAGATCTTACCTTTATGCCCTAGAGCAGTAAACCAGGAAAACCAATTAGACCAGTTTTTGTCTTTTGCCCTGAGATGAATTAGTGGCATTTGAGCCAACTCTTCAATTGTTGGGTTTGGATTTTGACTAGCAAAATTTGAGCTACAAACTGGTACAAGCTCGTCATGAAATAATGTGTGCTTCTGGGTTGACTCGTTTTCAACAAAACCATAACATATCTTTAAGTCGACAGCTATCCCTTGTGAATCTGGATTGTCTGTGACATGCTGGTTGACAGGAATTTCAGGATGTTCTCTCCAAAACTGAGAAAGACGGGGCGTTAACCATAAACCAGAGACGGCCGTTGTAGCACTGATAGTTACTTCTGTGTCTGTAGCTGAACGTCTAAGATTGGCAAGTGTAGAAGATACCGCAGCAAAACTACTTTGCAGGGCAGCAAACAAAGATTCGCCATGGTCAGTTAAATTATTACCATGATGCTTTCGATCAAATAGGGAAAGTCCAAGCTCAGTTTCTAAGAACTTAATCTGATGACTAACAGCTCCTGGAGTCACGCCAAGTTCCTCGGCGGCACCTTTAAAGCTTCGATGACGAGCAGCAGTTTCAAAAGTTGCCAGTGAAGTTAGTGGCGGTAATTTGTAATATCTTCTAGACACAGGGATTCAATATAAAGTTAAAAAAATTTATTAATCTAAAAAGTTGAATATAATTATACTTATTTTTGGATTAATTATAAGAAAAAAATTGATTACTAATGATATTTTTTACTTCGGAAGAAATATTTAATTAGATATAATTTATTATTATTTCTTGAAAATGTACTTTTAATAAAGGTTTTTTATCTTATTATTAAAAACAAACTTAACAAAAAAAAATACGCCGCTAATTCGATATGCAATATTACCGATTTAACATTTAATTTTTTAATGAATTTAAAAAAAATATTAATTAATTTCACTTCAGTTTGAATATTTTTGAACGCCTTATGACTTACTTTAAAAGATAATATGACAAGAAATAAATTAAGTTGTATAAGACGATAAATAAACCGGTATTTAAAGTTTGTTTATTTAGTATATGTAAAATAATAAGGAGTACAGTATGTCATTTCCAGATCAAGCCAAATACGTTATCGTTGGTGCCGGTATACACGGATTATCAACAGCATGGCGTCTAGCAGAAATATTAACCGCCAGAGCCGAAAGAGTTAAGGATAACGTAATTATTCTAGACAAAGCTGGAATATCAGCGGGGGCTACTGGTATTGCGTGTGGCGTTGTTCGTAATAATTACTTTCAACCAGCAATGCGCAAATTAATGGCGCACTCTGTAAGCGTTTGGGAGAGCGATCCCGAAGCTTTTAGCTACCATCCGGTTGGCTATATGCAAATTTCACCTGAAAGTATGCGTGAAGATGTGAAGCAAATCCATTCAGAACAGCAAGCAATTGGATATGAAAGCGTGTTCATTGAAGGTGAAGAGGAGTCGCGTGAATACATGCTCAACATGTTTGATGACTGGCAAGCTGAAGGCATAACATCAGTCCTTCATGAGAAAAAGGGTGGCTACTCGAATAACACAAAAGCGATGTACGGATTAGCTAAAAAGGTTGAAGACTTGGGAGTGAGGATTATCACCGGTGTTGAGGTTACTGGTTTTACCAAAGATGATGCTGATACCGTGACCGCAGTCGAGACTAACCTAGGTACAGTTGGTTGTGAAAGTGTTGTAATTGGTGCTGGCCCATGGGCTATAGATTTTTGGAAGATGCTAGACCTTCCAGCACAGATCGAAGTAAAAGATCTTGAAGGTAATGTTCATAGTAATGTCGATATGTGGCGTTTTTGGCAGTTAGAAGAGGGTGTTTTACGGGTAGATCCTGAGACACTCAAAACCAATGACGGCAAAATGCCTCCTGTTCTTCATGTTGACACAGATGCTCCTCTATACTCGACAGTGGACGGCTCTCTTATTACAGATAAAATGTGGGGTATTTATTATAAGCCTGACTGGCATTTTGGCGGCATCCAAGGTGGAGCCGCCCCATATGAAATTAAGAAGCCAGCAGAAGATGTGGCGATTGACCCTTATGGCCCTTCAAGTCCAGAATTTGTTTCAGGTCCAGAATTTGCCCACATGTGGGTCTCAGCTCTTGCACATTGCCACAAGAGATTCGAGGGCACAATGCCTAAGTACCATAAGGAGCCTTCTGGCGGTATTGGCTGCTTTACAGCTGACAGCTTTCCAGTAATTGATACTTTTAATAACAATGTAACTATCATTGCTGATAGCAACCATGGCTACAAAATGATAGGTCTAGGTTGCCTTGTTGCTGAAGAGTTGATGGGTGAAAAACAAGATCTTTTGGAACCATTCAGATTTAGCCGCTTTAAAGAAGGTAAACTACATCCTGTTTCAAATAGCCCTTATCCTTGGAGTTAAGTTTTGAGCAAAACACGATATTCTGCCTTCAAAGTATTAAAAGAAGCTTTAACAGGACACAAGGGTTGGGAACCCACATGGCGTGATGCAGAGCCCAAGACTGATGGTTACGATGTAATTATTGTTGGTGGCGGTGGTCACGGACTTGCAACTGCCTATTATCTTGCAAAAAATCATGGTATTACAAATGTAGCTGTTCTTGAGCGTGGCTGGATTGGCTCTGGAAATGTTGGTAGGAATACTACTATTATTCGTTCAAATTATCTACTTCCAGGAAACGAACCTTTCTATGAGCTTTCTATGCAATTGTGGGAGAATTTGGAACAAGATTTAAACTATAACGCAATGGTTTCTCAGCGTGGAATTATGAATCTAATTCATAGTGATGCCCAGAGAGATGCCTTTATTCGTCGAGGCAATTCGATGCTATTTGCCGATGCAGGGGCTGAATATTTAGAAGCTAAGGATGTCAAGGAAAGATACCCATTCCTTGACATGGATAATGCTCGTTTCCCTATCAAAGGAGCTTTAGCCCAGCCACGTGGAGGTACAGTTCGTCATGACGCTGTTGCCTGGGGATATGCCAGGGCTGCAAGCGATTTAGGTGTTGATATTATTCAAAATTGTGAAGTGACCGGGTTCAATATCGAAAATGGAGTTTGTCTAGGTGTACAGACTAAAAAAGGCGACATCAAAGCTAACCGCGTTGGTGTTTGTGTTGCGGGCTCGTCTGGTAGAGTTATGGCTAAAGCAGGCATCAAATTACCAATCGAAAGTCATGTCCTTCAGGCATTTGTCACTGAGGGACTTAAACCTGTTATGGATAATGTCATAACTTTCGGAGCAGGTCACTTTTACTGCTCGCAGTCGGACAAAGGCGGTTTGGTTTTTGGCGGTGACATTGATGCTTACAATACTTATGCTCAGCGTGGAAATTTGCCAGTTGTAGAAGATGTCTGCTCTGGCGGTATGGCTATCATGCCTATAGTTGGTCGTGCAAGATTACTCCGTATGTGGGGTGGTATTATGGATATGTCGATGGATGGATCACCGTTCATTGATAGTACTGAAATTCAAGAACTCTTTTTCAATGGTGGTTGGTGTTATGGCGGCTTTAAGGCAACGCCTGCTAGTGGGTATTGTTATGCACACCTACTGGCAACAGATGAACCTCACGAGGTCGCAACCGCATACCGCTTGGATCGTTTCAGGCGTGGCGCAATGATTGATGAAAAAGGTGTTGGTGCACAGCCAAACCTTCACTAACGAGAAAGCAAGATGATAATAAACCATCCATTATTAGGCCCTCGAGATTCTGAGGAGTTTGTTTATCTAGGTTCCGCTGATCTAATTGATAGGCCAGATTGGGGTTCAAAGAGTGCGGCTGAAGATTTCCATCAGTATCAATATATTAGGGAAAACATTGCCGGTGATAACCGCGAATTATGGTACCACGAACAAGGCGATCAGTCCTGGTTGCTAGTTACCCGCAACACTTTAACACATGAGATTATCAATGTTGAATTAGCTGAAGATGTCTCAAGATCAATGGGTCGAGGAAAATGAGTCAAATTAATAGAATTGACGGCGGTCTAATTGACCAGGAGAAGGCTATAAGTTTTACTTTCAATGGCCAATTATTACAGGGCTATGAAGGCGACACGCTCGCATCCGCTTTGCTTGCAAACAACAAGCATCTGGTAGGGCGCTCGTTCAAGTATCATCGTCCACGCGGCATCCTAACGGCGGGCTCAGAGGAGCCAAATGCAATGATGGAAATAGGTAGTGGTGCATATAAGGAGCCAAACACTCGTGCAACAGTTACAAAACTATACAAAGGGCTCTATGCACAAAGTCAAAACCATAGAGGTCCACTAGGTTTCGATTTTATGGCAGTTACTGATTTTGTTTCACCGCTACTTAGTGCAGGCTTTTATTACAAAACATTTATGTGGCCAAAGGCCTTTTGGGAAAAATTCTATGAACCAGCGATCCGGAATTCAGCCGGTTTAGGCACCCTTTCAAAAGAGGCTGATCCGGATACTTACGACAAAGGATTTCGTTATTGTGACATCTTAATTATTGGTGCCGGCGCTACAGGTCTTTCAGCTGCAATAACAGCCGCTCAGTCAGGTGCAAAGGTAATCCTTGCCGACGAAGATTTTGTTATGGGTGGTAGATTAAACTCAGAAACTAACAAGATCAATGGCATGTCAGGAAGCGAATGGGCTAAACAAACGGTTGCCAAACTAAGCACAATGGACAACGTAACACTAATGAATAATACAACCATATTTGGCGCTTATGACCACGGCATTTATGGCGCTATTGAGAACAGAGATTTTGAAGCAAGAGCCAACAAAGACAAGCCACGTCAAGTTAACTGGCGGATCTATACAAAACGTACAATATTATGTGCTGGAGCGACTGAAAGGTCGATAGCTTTCGGCAACAATGACCGCCCAGGAATTATGTTGGCTAGTGCTGTTAGGACTTATCTAAACCGCTTTGCCGTCAGGGTAGGGCAAAGAGTCAGCATTTATACAAATAATGATGATGGATGGAAAACTGCTAGGGATTTATTTTTCAAAAACGTTAATATTGTTGCAATCATTGATTCGCGTGCTATTAAGCCAGTCATGCGGGTTGCAGGAGCACAGATTTTTATGGGCACCGATGTTATTGATACGAGGGGTCGCAAGGCAATCAAGTCAATCAAGCTCTCAAATGGAAAAACTATAGAAACAGACACGCTTGCCGTTTCTGGAGGATGGAATCCAAACCTTCATCTAACCTGCCACCATCGCGGGGTACCGAAATGGAACGAAGAGTTGGCAACCTTTGTGCCAGATTCCTCAGCTCCCGTGGGTATGTCAGTTGTTGGTCGTGCTAAGGGTACGATGGTTTTAGCTGATGCGATAGCTGAAGGTCATAATCAGGGTTCTATTGTTGCTGTCGAACTTGGTTACAAAGCAAGCAATTTAAAACCAGCTTCAACGCCAACTATAGACTACAATATTTCTGCTAAGTGGGGCATTCCAAGTGGCAAAAATAGGGCTTGGGTGGATTTTCAGAATGATGTAACCGTGAAAGATATCAAACTTGCAAACCAAGAAGGTTTTAGGTCTGTTGAGCATGTAAAGCGTTATACCACTCTTGGTATGGCTACAGACCAGGGCAAAACTGCTAACGTTCTTGCGATTGGCATTATGGCCGAGAATATGGAACAGACCATGGAAGAGACAGGTACAACTATCTTCCGTCCTCCTTATGCACCAGTGGCAATGGGTGCATTTGCTGGCAGAAGGCGTGGCATGGAGTTTTATCCAACTCGATATACACCAAGTCACAAATGGTCGGTTGAACAGAGTGCTGTTTTCGTGGAAGTGGGTATGTGGTATCGTTCACAATGGTTTCCTCAGCCTGGTGAAACTCATTGGCGTCAATCTGTTGACCGTGAGGTCAAACAAACTCGATCTTCAGTTGGCATCTGTGATGTAACTACACTTGGTAAGATTGACCTTAAAGGTACGGATGTTTCCGAATTCCTAAATAGAATTTATGTAAATGCCTTTGCTAAAGTGCCGGTTGGAAAAACTCGTTACGGTCTTATGCTTCGTGAAGACGGTATGGCAATGGATGATGGTACAACAGCGAGACTCTCAGAGAATCATTTTGTAATGACAACTACAACTGCAAATGCAGTTAGTGTTTATCGCCATATGCAGTTCTGTCATCAATGTTTATGGCCTGATCTAGATGTCCATATGATTTCTGTCACTGAACAGTATGCGCAGTACGCAGTTGCAGGTCCAAACTCCCGTAAATTACTGCGAAAGATTGTTGACCCTGAGCACGATATTTCAAATGAGGCATTTTCGTACATGGCTGCTGGTGAAATTTCAGTTTGTGGTGGTATTCCTGCGAGATTGTTTAGAATTTCATTTTCTGGTGAGCTCGCTTATGAAATTGCCGTTCCTACACGTTATGGTGACTCATTGATGCGAGTTCTAATGGAGGCAGGAGAAGAGTTTGACGTTATCCCTTATGGTACTGAAGCTTTAGGTGTTATGCGTATTGAAAAAGGCCATGCGGCGGGACCCGAACTTAACGGTCAGACTAGTGCATACGATTTAGGTATGGGCGGCATGGTTTCAGGCAAGAAAGATTTTATTGGTTATACACTTGGTTTACGTGAAGATCTTCAGCGTGATGACCGTATGCAGATGGTTGGCTTTAAGCCAGTCAATACGAATGACTTAATTGACAAGGGTCATTCCCTTGCAGGAGCTCATCTACTTGGTTTACGTGATGAAGCTTCAACTGAGAACGATCAAGGATGGATTTCATCTTCAGTTTATTCGCCAATATTGGGTTGTTATATTGGTCTAGGGTTTATTAAGGGCGGACATAGCCGTAAAGGCGAATCTGTCCGTGCGGTTGATTTAGTGAGAGGAAGTGACGTTGAGGTTGAAATTTGTAGCCAACACTTCTTCGATCCAGAGGGGGAGCGTCTACGTGTCTGATTATACTTTAACAAAAGAATCACCATTAAATGGTGTAGAACATGAATTTGACGGTGTTACAGTTGCAGAGGTAATTGATCAATCTTTAGTGATGGTTGCAATACCAAGAGATAAGGCTGATGAGATTGGCTCAGCAATTAATAAATCTTGTGGTTTAGCGATACCTGCAATAGGTCAGTCCACTCACTCTTCAGACGCATCAATCACATTATGGCGGTTGCAGAAAAATCAAGTCTTGGCTTATTATCCTTATGCAGGTGATGATGCTGAGGTTGATATCGCAAAAAAATTAAATGCACCTGCATACTATACCGATCAGTCAGATACCTGGGCTATGGTCCGTGTCAGTGGTAAAAGAAGTCGTGATG
>CAJWNF010000021.1 GCA_913044155.1 uncultured Gammaproteobacteria bacterium | reverse complement strand
AAGTATTTGACCTGTATCAATTTCAGAACTTTCTTGACTTAGAATAACAACTAGAATAAAAAACATAAAAAATACGTGTAACCTTTATTTCTAAATAAACCCTGTCTAAAATTATATATGTATGACTTTATTGTTATCGGTGGCGGAATAGTTGGCGCTTCAACTGCATTGTCTCTCGTCACAATGTATCCTGAAAAACGTACCATATTAATAGAAAAAGAAAAATCCTTTGCTAGTCATCAGACTGGCCACAATAGCGGCGTCATTCATGCGGGTGTTTATTATCAACCTGGAAGTTTAAAGGCAAAATTTTGTCGAGAAGGTCTAGAGGAGACTATCAACTTTTGCGACCTTCACAATATACCTTACGAGAATTGTGGGAAATTATTGGTAGCCACTTCTGAAGTCGAACTGGCACGAATGGATGTTTTGTTTGAAAGGTGTAAACAAAACAATATTGAGGTTGAACTTATAGATCAGGAACAACTCCGAAAAATCGAGCCCAATATTAATGGGATTGGAGCCATACTGGTTAAATCAACGAGTATAGTTAACTATCAAAGCGTTACAAAAAAAATGATCGAACAGTATGAAGCGCTGGGTGGGGAATACTTGCTCGATACTGAAGTAGTGAATCTTACTGAAAACTCTGACGCTATAGAAATCATAACTAATAATGAAACCTTAAAGTCAAGGTATTTAATTAGTTGCGCTGGATTGATGGCAGACAGAATTGCAAAAATGCTTAATTTAGAAATAAATTTTCGAATTGTGCCATTTCGTGGTGAATATTATAAATTATCAGAAAAACACAATACACTCGTTAAACACTTAATCTATCCTATACCCGATCCTGAGCTGCCTTTTCTTGGTATACACCTTACAAAGATGATTGACGGGTCGGTTACTGTCGGCCCAAACGCAGTACTAGGCTTTAAACGAGAGGGCTATGGCAAAATCAATTTCAGTCCAAGAGATATCCTTGAAATGCTAAGTTTTAAAGGTTTTTACAAAGTCATCAGGAGTCATTTCAAATCTGGAATAGCTGAAATGCTAAACTCAAAATACAAACGAGGCTACCTAAAGCAAGTGAATAAATATAGCCCATCAATTAAACTTAAAGATCTCCAACCATACCCTGCAGGAATCCGCGCTCAAGCGGTATTGGATGATGGCACCTTGGTACATGACTTCCTTTTTGTCGAGAGTGAGCGCTCTATCCATGTCTGCAATGCCCCCTCTCCTGCAGCGACCTCAGCAATGCCTATAGGTAAATATATTAGTGAAAAAGCGAGATCAACCTTTAATAAGCTAGGCTAGTTCAAGAAAAAACGCCGAACAGTCTCAGCAAAATGTTTTGACTCAACCAGTCCAGGATTATCATCAAGGCCATAGATTGCCTTGTCAACAACCTTTTGGGGTATATATCCGCCCTCATCTTCACTTCGAAAGTTCAACAGGTCTTTTGTAAAATCAACTAAGAATTCTGGATGAGCCTGTATAGTTAATACCTTGTCTTTGATGTAGAAACCTGCACACTCACAAAAATCAGATTGTGCATAAACAACGGCACCCTGAGGCGGCCTTATTACTTGGTCTTGGTGGCAAATATTTAAAGTGATTTGTTCTGCTAAATTAGTCATATAAGCGGATTTATTATCTATGCGATAGGTATGTAAACCTAAACCCCAGCCCTTTTGCGATTTCTCAACATCACCACCGAGCGCTTGGGCGATTATTTGATGACCAAAACATACACCCAATAGAGGCTTGCCAGCATCGTAAATGTCATTAATTAATTGACTGAGACGTTTAATCCAGGCCAGCTCTTCGTATACACCATACTTAGATCCGGTAATAATCCAGCCATCACACTCAAGCTGGTTCTTGGGGAAATCTTCATCTAGAATTTCAAATGTTTTGAATTCAAATAGTTTCTCGTTGGAGTCAATTAGAGCTTCCAGCATTTCAGCGTAAGTACCATACTGCTGAGCCAATTCTTCATGATTTTTGCCAGTTTGTAGAATCCCTATTGTCTTCATATGGTTTTGAATTGACATCGCCTCAAGTAATCTAGAATTCTTACTTAGTATCGATTTTTTGCTTTGCACGAAGAACTAAATAGTCATGTGCAATGGTTGCTGCAGCGATAGCTGTTATTTCAGAATGATCGTAAGCAGGAGCCACTTCGACAACATCTGCACCGATAAAGTTAAGCCCTCCTAGTTCTCTTACAATAGACAATGCCTGCACTGATGTTAGACCGCCGGAGACAGGTGTACCAGTTCCTGGAGCATAGGCAGGGTCAAGGCAATCTATATCGAACGTTAGATAAGCGGGTCGATCTTTGACAACCTCAATTATTTTATTGACTACCTTATCGTTACCATGCTTATGAACCCAAGGGGCATCAAGAATTTTGACACCCTTTGTATTGCCATTATGTGTCCTTATGCCGACCTGAATTGAATGTTTAATATCGATTAAATCTTCTTTGATAGCTCTAGAAAACATAGTTCCGTGATCAAGCCTACCATCCTCATCTGGCCATGTATCGGTATGGGCATCAAAATGAACAAGCGCTATAGGACCATATTTTTGGGCATGCGCTCTAAGCAAAGGATAAGTTACAAAGTGATCCCCTCCAAAGGTGAGCATTTCCACTCCAGCATCAATAATCTTTGATGCATGCGCTTCAATCTGGGAGGCAACTTTATCATGCAGGCCATAGTCTAACTCACAATCTCCGTAATCGGTAACTGCTAAGGTCTTAAAAGGATCGATGCCATCTGGAAAAGCTAAAAGCTCAGCAAGCTGGACAGACGCCTCTCTTATCGCTTTTGGTCCGAATCTTGCACCGGGACGGAAGCTCGTCGCTGCATCGAAAGGAATACCGCTAACCGCAATATCGACTCCTGTTAAGTCTTTGGTATATTTGCGCCGCAAAAAGCTTAATGCACCACCATAGGTCATTTCATTATCTCTGCCATACAGGCTTTTTTTCGTAAAGGCTTGGTCTGTATTAGTTTCTTCGAAATCATCTATACTCATGATTTTCCTTTTTTGCCGCATTAATATTTATCCCCATTATAAATTATAGGCGGTCGAGTAGACTGTAATAGAGCATCCCCAGCTTCATACTTGGACTTCTAAATAATTTACCGCCGGGAAAGCTAGGGTTTGGTATTTTTGCTATGGTATCAAAAATTTCTCCATTACCGTTAATTTTATCTGCAATTAATTTTCCAGAAAAGCTTGCAAGCGCCACTCCCTGGCCAGAATAACCTTGGGCAGAGATAATTTTTTCATTGTTTAGAGTCTTAAAAAATGGCAAACGGTTCATAGTTATTGCTAATTTTCCACCCCAAGCATAGTCAATTTTTACGCCTTTAAGAAATGGATATATCTTTTCCATAGGCCTGGTTACAATCGGAGCAATATTGTCTGAAAGATTTTGCGAATAATTTTCACCGCCACCAAAAAGAAGGCGCTTGTCAGCACTTAGACGAAAGTAATTAATCACAAACCTCGAATCAGCAAATGCTATATCTCTAGGGTTAATCTTTGCAACAGTGGCACTGTCTAGTGGCTCAGTAGCAATGATATAGTTGTTCATTGACAATATTTTTGAAGTCAGACGCTTCTCTAGATTCTCCAAATAGCCATTACAAGCAAGCACTAATCGTTTTGCTTTAACAGAGCCATTTTGGGTTTTCACCTTAACATCATTGTCAGCCACTTTATAACTTGTTACAGCACTATTTTCATAAATCTGTGCGTTAGCAGATAGCGCCGCCTCTGCTATACCTAATGCATAATTAAGTGGATGACAATGCGCCTCGCCTTTGTCATAACTGCCACCGAAATAGGTCTCAGAGCCAGTAATCTCTTTCATCTCATCGTCACTTAGATATTCAATATCGTGGTAGTCATAATTCTGGTTCAAATGTTCGACATAACGCCGAGAATCTTCACAAAATTTCTGCTTGTGATTGGGATGCGCGATACCTTTTTTATAGTCACACTGGATTTGATATTCATCCATCAAATCTCTGGCATGGTATTTAGCCTTCTCACCTATATCCCACAAAGCGCGAGCATAATCTTTGCCTAGTGCTTTTTCTATATAGAACTGGTCTCTGCGCATCCCTCCTGAAACTTGACCTCCATTGACACCAGACGCTCCGGATGCCAACTTATTTGCCTCGAGTAGCACTACATTGAGACCTCCTTTTGCCAAATAAAGGGCGCTTGATAGGCCAGTATAGCCACCGCCAACAATACAGACATCTGCTTCAATGTCTCCTGATAGTTGGGGCTGACTGATTTCTATATTGCGACTAGCTTGGTAATAAGATTGCACGCGAAGGATTAACCTACTTTATGGACTGAGCGGTCAAATCAAGACACTTCCATACCTTTTCAATAATTTCATCTATATGTTCGTTACTGCAGATTAATGGTGGAGCAATAACCATCTTGTTGACTATTGCTCTCATAACTATACCGTTGTCATAGCAATAATCACGACACCTTATAACAACCTCTTTACTATTTTCAAATCTCTTAAAATTATTTTTATCTTCGACTATCTCCAAAGCTGCAAGCATTCCAAGGCAACGAGCCTCGCCCACTAACGGATGCTCTTCCAGAGCTTTCCACTTACTAGCTAGATAAGGAGCTGTTTGGCTCTGTACTTGGTGCACAATATTTGTTTCCTTCATTAACTCTAGATTAGCAATTCCCGCAGCCATGCAGGTTGGATGACCAGAATAAGTATAACCATGAGCAAATTCCTGTCCTGCAGAGACTATAACTTCCACTAGGTCTTCACGAACAATGACACCTCCTACCGGGAGATATCCTGAGGTTACCGCTTTTGCAAAAAGCATCAAGTCTGGCTTAATATTGTAATAATCAGTGCCAAACCACTCACCTGTCCTTCCAAAGCCGCAAATTACTTCATCAGCAACCAGCAAAATGCTGCGTTCTTGACAAATTCGACTTATTTCTGGCCAATAGCTTTCTGGAGGGATAATAACTCCACCTGCACCCTGTATAGGTTCTGCTATAAACGCTGCCACTTTATCTTCGCCCAACTCATCAATCTTATTTGCCAGACTTTGGGCCGCCTTTCTGCCAAACTCAGCAACATCTATCTTTTCTCCGGCTTCAACACACGCTTCAAAATAGTAAGGCTGGTCTATATGCTCAATACCTGGTATAGGCAAACCTCCCTGCGCATGCATCGCGCTCATACCTCCTAGACTAGCACCAGCCATAGTGGATCCATGGTAGGCATTTTTCCGACTAATTATTATAGACTTTGATGGCTTACCTTTAGCAGCCCAGTAATGCCTTACAAGTCTAATCATGGTGTCATTTGCCTCTGAACCTGAACCAGTAAAATAGACTTTGTTCATTCCTTCAGGCGTTAAATCTGTAATCATTTCAGATAATTTGATAGCTGAAGGGTGGCTGGTACCGAAAAAATTATTATAGTAAACAAGCTCTTTCATCTGCTTACTTACCGCGTTGATAATTGAGTTCTGGCTATAACCCATATTAACGCACCACAAGCCTGACATACTGTCTAGTATTTTATGGTCATCACTATCGTAAATATAAACGCCATCTGCACGAGTAATAATGTGTGTTGCCGCTGGGTTTTTTGTATAAGCAAAATCGCTAAATGATTGCATGTGATGCTGTGCATTGCGATTTTGCAGGTTTAAAGTATTATCAGTCATAATCATTCCTTATATAAAACAGTCTAAACAATCTACAACGAATTAGATTTCTATAATTAATTAAGTGATATAGTGTAATCCATTTTTGCTTTTTGACAATAATTAATTTAATATAATCCGTTCAAGAATTATTAATACGGTCTAGTGACAACAATCAAAATAAATGGTTAGTGAAAGTTAATCTATGAAAAACATTGCAAAAAAATTTCTAGATTTAAATCCAGAGTTGGAAAAAATTGAGTTTATATATGTAGACTTTAATGGCATACCAAGAGGTAAAAATGGCTCACCAAAAACTCTAATAAAAGCATTCGATGGCGGTCTTAGGATGCCTATATCAAGCTATGTTCTGGATATTTGGGGAGACAACCCTAAGGGAACTGGCTTGATTATGAGTGGTGATGGTGATGCAATTTGTAGACCCGTTGCAAGTTCCCTTGCAGTAACGCCATGGAATTCTCGCAATACAGCTCAATGCTTAATGAGTATGGAGGATAGTGATGGCGAACCTATTTTTGCCGACCCAAGACACATACTCAGCAAAGTACTGGATCGTTTTACCGAGATGGGCCTTAGGCCGGTTATAGCTCCAGAGATGGAATTTTATCTTATCGACAATAAGCTTCAAGCTAATGGCCACCCTCAAACCCCCTTAATACCTGGTACCCACAGACGTTATCAGGACGTTCAATTACTCAACTTAAGTGAGATGGATGATTTTGAAGGCTTCTTTACTCTCGTTGAAAAGAGCGCTCATTCGTTAGGAATTCCTGCAGAAACTGCAATCAAGGAATGTGCTCCTGGGCAATTCGAGATTAACCTACTACACCATGATGATGCTCTATTGATGGCTGATCAAACATTCTTATTAAAACGCCTAATCAAAAATTGCGCCAGACAATTTAATATGAATGCCACCTTTATGGCGAAACCATTTTCTGATGAAGCTGGAAATGGTATGCATGTTCATCTAAGTGTTGTCGATAAAAATGGTAATAATGTGTTTACTATGGATAAAAATAAGCAACCTCAGGGTCTCTTTTCTCAAGCCATCGCAGGCCTTTTGAAAACGACCCCTGACTTTCTATCTTTCTATGCCCCGCACTCAAACTCGTATAGACGTCTAGTCCATAACGCTGATCACGCACCAACAACTTTAAGTTGGGGTAATGAGAATAGAACCGCCCTAATAAGACTACCTGAAGCTTCCGCTAAAGCGACAAGACTGGAGTTCCGTGTCGCTAGTGCCGACTCCAATCCATACTTAGTATTTGCATCAGTACTAGCAAGCGTGTATTCTGGTATACAAGGCAAACTTCCACTTGATAAAGAAACTATCGGTAATGCCCATGCACAACATCGGCCATTACTAGGTGTTACATGGAGGGAAGCCGTAGAGAAAACAAGTGTATCATCACTAGTAAAGGATTTTTTTGGAAAACAGTTTCAGCAATGCTATAAATGCGTTAAAGAATCAGAAATAAAGAGATTTGAATCAACAATAACAGATTTTGAATACCACTCTTATTTGAGGTGCCTTTGATGAAGACTCCTGAATTGTGGTTACAAAAGAAGCCTTTTAATTAGCAATAATTAAAAGTTTAAAAATAAAGGAGAAAAACAATGAAAGTAAAAATCAAAAGTCTGCTCATCGCTAGCGCTCTGGCCTGCTCAGCGCAAATCACCGTGGCAGAAGAAAATGTTGTACATGTCTATAACTGGTCGGACTATATTGACGAACAGGTGAACACTGACTTTACTGCCGCTACCGGCATTAAAGTGGTCTATGACGTGTTCGACTCCAACGAAGTACTAGAAGCTAAACTCTTAGCAGGTGGTTCCGGCTACGATGTAGTTGTTCCTTCTGCTGGATTCTTGGCAAGACAAATTCAAGCGGGTGTTTTTCAGAAGTTGGATAAGTCCAAACTTACAAACATTGGCAATATGTGGGATGTTGTTGAAAAACGTGTTGAACAGTTTGGACCTCTTAATGAATACTCTGTCAACTGGATGTGGGGTACAACTGGTCTTGGTTACAACGAAGGCATGATCAATGAAAGAATGGAGAATGCACCAACAACTTCTCTGGCAATGGTTTTCGACCCAGACGTTGTATCTAAATTTGCTGATTGCGGTGTTCATTTATTGAATGCACCAACAGAAATCATTCCTGCAGCTTTGGCTTATATCGGTGAAGATCCATCAACAACAGATGCCGAGGTGTTGAAAAAAGCTGAGCCTGTTATAGAAGCAATTCGTCCATATATTGAGAAATTTCATTCATCGCAATATATTGATTCACTTGCCAATGGCGATATCTGTTTAGTGATTGGTTGGTCAGGTGATATCTTTATGGCTCAATATGCAGCCTGGGATGCTGAAAATGGCGTTGAAATTGTTTATTCAATTCCTGATGAAGGTGCGCTTATGTGGTTTGATCAGTTGGCCATTCCGAAGGATGCCCCTCACCCTGATAATGCCCACAAGTACATCAACTGGACAATGGATCCTGAACAGATTGCTACAGCAACAAACTATGTTTGGTATGCTAATGGTAATTTAGCTTCTCAGCCACTTCTAGATGAAGAGCTTTTTAATGATCCAGCAGTTTACCCAACACCTGAAGTTCTTGAAGGTTTGTATACTGTACCAACTTACGATGCTGCAACACAACGTGTTGTGACTCGTCTTTGGACCAAGATTACAACAGGAAACTAAAACTGCGCTATCTTTACCTCCATGGTTTTTTGCCATGGAGGTATTTTTTTTTTATGTTATAGGTTATGACAGAGACTAATACAACTGAACCGTGGCTGGACTCAAGCCAGAAACCCTACATTCAAATAGAAAACGTTACAAAAAAATTTGGCGACTTTACAGCCATAGATAATTTATCCTTAGAT
>CAJWNF010000020.1 GCA_913044155.1 uncultured Gammaproteobacteria bacterium | reverse complement strand
TTAATGAAGACATTAAAGCAATCCAAGTAGGTGGGCCACTTGGCGGTATTGTGCCACTTAATATGTTGCACAACCTTACCCTTGATTTCGAAACTTTCGATGAAGAGGGTTTCTTACTTGGGCATGCGAGCTTTGTTTGTATACCTCGCGCATTTTCTGCGGTCGAGTACGCTAAACATTTATTTGCTTTTACAGCCCACGAATCATGCGGCAAATGCTTTCCATGTAGACTAGGCTCAACGCGTGGCAAAGAAATGTTGCATTCAGCCATAAAAGAAGACCGAAAGTTCTCGGAAGAATTAATGCGTGATTTATTAGAAACAATGGAGGCTGGCTCACTCTGCACCCTTGGCGGTGGTCTACCACTGCCGATAAAGAATCTTCTCGAACATTGTGCTGATGAGTTTGCAGCCCTTATGGAGAAATAGTATGTCAGATAATTCAAAAAGTGTATTTATTGATAATGTTGAATTTCCGATTGATGATTCGACTTCTATTTTGGAGTTTAGCAATAGAGCATTGGGCGATAAGATAATTCCAACCCTTTGTGATGACGATAATTTAAGACCATATGGCGCCTGCCGTGTGTGTTCTGTAGAGGTTCAATACAATGAAGATGGACCCAAGAGAACTGTGGCCTCTTGCCATACACCAGTCAGTCCAGGCATGAAAATCTATACAAACTCTGATAGTGTTAAAACACTTCGCAGAAATATCGTTGAATTAGTCCTAAGTGACCATCCACCAGAATGCCTAACCTGCGAAGTAAATGGTAATTGTGAACTTCAAGACGTTGCGGCAAGTGTTGGTGTGCGACAAATTCGTTACGCAAAAGGAGCAAACCACCTCGACCGTGAAAAAGATTTGTCTCACGCCTATATGCGTATGGATCTTTCTAAATGCATTAACTGTTCTCGTTGTGTTCGTGCATGTGATGAAGTTCAAGGGCAATTCACACTGACAATGACCGGTAGAGGGTTTGAGTCACGTATCACAACCGACAATGATATGTTGTTTGGCGACTCATCTTGTGTTTCTTGTGGCGCTTGTGCGCAAACCTGTCCAACATCGGCAATTTCAGATGTTTTCCAATCAAAATCGGTCGAGGCTGACAAGAAGGTAAGGACAATTTGTTCATATTGTGGCGTGGGTTGTAATCTCGAAGTTGCTGTTAAAAATGACGAAGTATTGTCGATTCGTGCACCACAAGATGCAATCAACGCGGGCCATACCTGCCTGAAGGGTCGCTATGCATTTAAATTTTACAATCATGAAGACCGCTTAACTTCTCCACTGATTAGAAAAAATGGTGAACTTGTTCCATGTTCATGGGACGAGGCCTTTGATTTCATTAAAGACAAACTCGAGTCAATTAAAACTGAACATGGGCCCGATGCAATTGCCGGAATATCGTCAGCTCGATGCACGAATGAAGAAAACTTTCTGTTTCAAAAAATGATCCGTCAATTGGTTGGTACAAACAATATTGATTGTTGTGCCCGTGTTTGTCATTCACCAACCGCCTGGGGTATGCAGCAAAGTTTTGGTACTGGCGCTGGCACTAATCCGGCGACAGATATACCATTGGCCGATTTGTTATTTGTTATTGGTGCGAATCCAACTTCTGCTCACCCAGTTACTGGTGCAAAAATTAAACAGCAAGCACTCTCTGGCGCAAAATTAATTGTAATTGATCCAGTCAAAACAGAACTTGCTCGTTTGGCTGATTACCATCTCCAGTTAAGGCCAGGCACAAATATTGCTGTTCTTAATATGATGCAGTACTTCATTGTTGAAGCCGGCCTTGTAGATTACAAGTTTATTGAAGAGCGATGCGAGGGTGGACTTGAATTTACTGAAAAAATTAAAGAGTTAGATATTGATGCGATGGCAATAATTTCTGGACTTGACAAGGATCACGTTAAAGAAGCAGCACTTGCTTATGCAAGCGCAAACAATGCAATGGAGTTTCATGGGCTAGGCGTTACAGAGCACTCGCAAGGCTCCCAAACAGTGATGTTAATTTCCAACTTAGCTATGTTGACAGGCAACATTGGTCGTCCAGGAGTTGGTGTTAACCCTTTGCGTGGACAAAATAATGTTCAGGGTGCTGCTGATATGGGTTGCCAGCCTCACCATGGTCCTGGCTACATGTGGATGGACCAGAAGGAAGTACAGGACTATTATCAAGATAGATTTAACCTTCCAACTCCAACTACTGTAGGTAAAAAGATTCCCGAAATGTTCGATGGCGCTATTGATGGTTCTGTGAAAGCACTTTGGATTTTTGCTGAAGATGTTGTGCAAACTGACCCTAATACCCATCACGTTATTAAGAGCATGAATGCGCTTGATTTATTAGTGGTACAGGAAATTTTTATGAGTGAAACTGCCAAGATGGCAGATGTAATTCTTCCAGGGTCAACTTTCCTAGAGAAGAGCGGAACATTTACTAATGCCGAAAGGAGAGTTCAGCAGGTAAACGCCGCAGTTAAACCTCTTGAGGGTTGCAAAACTGACGGACAGATTATCGTGGAGATGATGCGTAAACTTGGCTATGAACAGCCAGACTATGATGCAGCTGAAGTACTAAAGGAAGTTGCAAATGTTGTGCCTTTCTTTGAAGGTATAACTTGGGAAGCTTTAACTGTGAACCCAATGGGTCTTCAGTGGCCCGTAAACAAAAAGGGTGAAGACACCAAAATTCTTCATGTTGGGGAGTTCAAGATTGGTAAAGGTAAGTTTCATTACTATGACTGGAGAGAAAGTGAAGAGCTAGTCAAACACAGGAATGAGTACCCTTTCATTCTGACGACAGGTCGCGAGTTGCAGCATTATAACTGCGCTACCATGACGCGGCGTACAGCTAACGCTGAAATACTTCCCAAAGATGTAATTATGCTCAACCCTAAAGATGCCAAAGATAAAAATTTATTAACTGGTGATCGTGCAACATTGAAATCTGATCGTGGTGAGATCACTCTGGAGGTCGAAGTTACAGACCGTGTTAAGAGAGGCATTGTTCGTACTACCTTTCACTTCCCTGAGGTGCTAATTAATGAGGTAACGAGTGGCGTCGCAGACGAGGAGACCAAGTGTCCGGAATACAAAGTTGTGGCTGTTGATGTTTTAAAGGCCTCTTAACTAAATGGACAAGTAAGCAATAAAAAGCTTGCTTTACAATTAAAAACTAATAACGCCTTTCTATCTTGCTTTTATTCAGGATTCGTCCTGCTATTTCTTCAATTGAAGTGTGACTGGTGTCAATAAATGGCACATGGTTCTGGACAAAGATATCTTCTGCCAACTTAACCTCTTTACGACACTGATCGATTGAAGCATAGCCGCTATTTGAACGTCTTTCGTCACGAATATTTTGAAGGCGAACAGGGTTAATAGTTAGCCCGAACAGCTTATTTTTATATTTTTGTAGGATAGAAGGGAGCTTGATTGTATTCAAGTCATCTTCGATTAATGGGTAGTTTGCTGCGTATATTCCATACTGTAAAGCTAGAAATAAGCATGTTGGTGTTTTACCTGAACGAGACACACCGGTTAATATAATGTCTGCAGTATCATAGTTTTTTATGTTTAAGCCGTCATCATTATTTAGTACAAAATTAATACTATCTATACGATTTCCGTATGTATTTTCATTAGTCATACTATGAGATAAACCGACTGTATGGGATGATTCAACTCCCAAAATATCCTCTAGTTTAGAAATAAAAGTATCAAAAAAATCAAATACAATGCCACCACTATCGATTAATAATTGACGGTATTCGTCTGATATTTGAGTACTAAAAATTAAAGCTGGTTGGTCATCAAGTTCTGAAGCTTCTTTAATCTGCGTCGCAGCCATTTTGGCTTTTTTTGGTGTATCGATGAAAGCTAAATTGATACGTTTAAATTCAATATTTGTAAATTGTGTGAGTAGACTGTTGCCTAAAGCTTCAGCCGTCAAGCCAGTTCTATCTGAAATAAAGAAAACTGTTCTCATAGAGAAATAAAAAAACTTAAATTGTACCTAATCTGTTCCAAGTCTCAATTACTGTATCTGGGTTAAGTGAAATACTGGTAATTTTTTGCTCTAATAGCCACTCAGCGAAATCCATATGGTCGGAAGGTCCTTGCCCACATATGCCAATATACTTGCCCTGTCTATGGCAAGCCTCTATAGCCATGGTAATCATTTTTTTCACTGCATCATTTCTCTCATCAAAGTTATTGGCAATTAGTCCAGAGTCTCTATCTAGGCCTAGTGTGAGTTGTGTCAAATCGTTTGAGCCTATAGAGAAACCATCAAAATATTGTAAAAAATCATCTGCTAGAATCGCATTAGATGGCAACTCACACATCATAATGATACGCAAATTGTCTTTTCCTCGCTCTAAACCATTTTCTTTTAAAAGCTCAATCACTTTTGATGCCTCATCAACAGTTCTAACAAAAGGAATCATAATTTCCACATTCTGCAAACCCATTTCGTTTCTAACTTTTTTAATTGCTTGGCATTCTAGTTCGAAACACTCTCTGAATTCTTTTGAAATATATCGCGAAGCACCTCTAAATCCTATCATCGGATTTTCTTCTTTAGGCTCATAGAAATCGCCAGCAAAAAGATTGGCGTACTCGTTAGACTTAAAGTCTGACATACGGATAATTACCGGTGAGTGGGCAAAGCTAGCAGCGATAGTCGCAATCCCTTCTGTGAGTTTTTCAGTATAGAAATTGACAGGGGATTTATAACAAGACGTTTTGCGTTCAATTTCTGTCTGGATATCTTTTGGAAGTTGATTAAATTCAAGTAGAGCTTTTGGGTGTATACCGATTGTATTGTTAATGATGAATTCTAATCTTGCGAGGCCAACGCCAGAGTTTGGTGTATTTGAAAAGTCAAATGCACGAGATGGGTTGCCAACATTCATCATAATCTTTACTGGTACCTCTGGAAGGGAGTCAATGGCAGTTAAGGAATGTTCAAAATTTAATATACCTTGGTAGACTTTTCCAGTATCACCTTCTGCACACGAAGCAGTTATTGGCTGGTTGTCTTTAATTTTCTCAGTTGCATTCCCAGTGCCAACAATAGCAGGAACACCCAGTTCTCTCGCTATGATTGCAGCGTGGCAAGTTCTGCCGCCGCGATTTGTGATAATTGCAGCAGCGAGCTTCATAACAGGTTCCCAGTCCGGGTCTGTCATATCAGTAACAAGAATGTCTCCTTCTTGCACTTGGTCCATCTCATTCAAATCTTTGATTACTCGGGTATTTCCTGTACCGATTTTTTGTCCAATTGCGCGACCCTCGATAATTATCGGAGAGGTTTCTTTTAGATGAAATTTTTCGACCTGTTGAGTATTGCTCAGTCGACTTTTAACGGTCTCCGGTCTTGCCTGAACAATATAGAGTTTATCGTCAACACCATCAAGTGCCCATTCAATATCCATTGGTCTTTCATAGTGCGATTCAATAATCATTGCGTACTCAGCAAGTTGATGTATTTGTTCATCATTTAAACTAAATAAAAAACGTTGTTCTTTGTCAACAGATACAGTTTTGACAAGGTCCTTGCTTTCATCATCAGCGTAAATCATTTTTATTGCTTTCGAACCTAGGTTGCGAGATAGAATTGCAGGTAAACCAGATTTTAGTGTTGGCTTATAGACATAAAATTCGTCAGGATTAACAGCGCCTTGGACTACAGTTTCTCCTAACCCATAAGCAGAAGTAATAAATACTGTATCTTTAAAACCAGACTCTGTGTCGATGGTAAACATTACACCGCTAGAACCTATGTCACTTCTTACCATTTGCTGTACTCCAGCAGACAGTGAAACCGATTCATGATCGAACCCTTGGTGAACTCGATAAGATATTGCTCTGTCGTTATAAAGTGAAGCAAAAACTTTCTTTATAGAGAACAAAATATCATCAATTCCACTTACATTAAGAAAGGTTTCTTGTTGTCCAGCAAAAGATGCTTCCGGTAGGTCCTCTGCAGTAGCTGAAGATCGCACAGCAAAGGTCACTTCCGAACCAAGCTTGTTTGTTAAAGCTTCATAGTTTGCAACAATCTCATCATGCAGTGAATTTGGAAATGGCGCATCCTCAACCAATTGCCGGATAATCTTTCCTGTTTCTTTTAGTTGATTAATATTACTAACATCGAGAGATTTAAGTGACTCATTTATTTTATTTTTTAGATTAGAGTGATCTAAAAATTGATCAAAAGCTTGAGCAGTCGTTGCGAAACCATTTGGCACCTCTACTCCCTTGTTAGAAAGGCCACCAATCATTTCACCTAATGAGGCATTTTTGCCACCAACTTTGTCTACATCAGAAATACTGACATCATTTAACCAAACTACATTTTCACTCATTACAGTCCTAATAAATTAAACAATCAGCTACCAATTAGATGAGAAGAAAATTGATATTTAGTAGAAAAAATTACAAAAAGACACTTTTGTATCGTTTTTATAACCTAAGCCTCGTGTCATAGAAAGTATAATTTTAATATATTTAATATGAAACAATTTAAATAATACCTACCTTTAATATATTTTTTTAAAATTAAGTATCAGACTATATTGGAAGTGAAAATTTTTCTTACTTTATGCGCTGTATAAGGTCTTTCAGGCGCAAGAAACAGTAAAAAAAATGTATAATATTTGGTTTTCTATCATTTAAGGCCTATCATGTCTTCACCAAGAGAATTAGCGAACGCGATTCGTGCTTTAAGTATGGATGCAGTGCAAAGAGCAAACTCTGGTCACCCAGGCGCACCTATGGGCATGGCTGATATCGCAGAAGTTTTATGGAATAAACATTTAAAGTTTAATCCCGCCAACTCAAATTGGGCTGATCGTGATCGTTTTGTTTTATCAAATGGTCATGGCTCGATGTTAATTTATTCTTTGTTACACCTAACTGGCTATGATTTAAGTATTGATGATCTTAAGAATTTTCGTCAGTTACATTCCAAAACGCCTGGGCATCCTGAATATGGTTATGCTGATGGCGTTGAAACCACAACTGGACCTCTAGGTCAAGGCATAACAAATGCTGTTGGGATGGCTATTGCTGAGAGAACTCTTGCAGCTCATTTCAATAAAACTGGCCACTCTATTGTTAACCACAATACTTACGTGTTTATGGGTGATGGTTGTTTAATGGAAGGTTTGTCTCATGAGGCATGTGCATTGGCCGGAACTTTAGGTTTGGGTAAATTAATCGCTTTTTGGGACGACAATGATATCTCAATTGATGGCCATGTCGGTGACTGGATGGAGAAGGGTGTTCCCGGAAGATTCAAGTCTTATAATTGGCATGTAATTGCTGATGTAGATGGCCATGACCCAGTGGCGGTGAATGCAGCTATTGTGGAGGCAAAATCAATCTCCGATAGACCTACTTTAATCTGCACAAGAACAGTGATTGGATTTGGCTCTCCTAACTTAGCCGGTACACATGATTGTCATGGCGCTCCATTGGGTGATGAAGAGATAGCTAAAACTCGTGAGCAGCTTGGCTGGAGCCATAAACCTTTCGTTATTCCGCAAGAAATTTATGATGGATGGAATCATTCAGCACAAGGAACAGAGGCTGAAGAAGATTGGAATGAAAAGTTCAAAGCGTATAGAGCTGAATATCCAAAGGAGGCTAATGAGTTCGAGCGCCGTATGTTAGGTGAATTGCCATCTAATTTTGTCGAAGAAATGGACAAATATATTACCAAGACTCAAGAAGAAATGCCTAGCATTGCCTCCAGAAAAGCCTCGCAGAATGCGATTGAGGCAATGGGACCTATTGTCCCTGAATTGTTTGGTGGTTCTGCTGATTTGACAGGTTCTAATTTAACCAACTGGTCTGGCAGTGTTACTGTAAATGCAGAAAATGCAGATGGTAACTATATTTCATGGGGGGTTCGTGAATTTGGTATGGCGGCTATGATGAATGGCATGGTTCTTCATGGTGGCTTTAGAGTATATGGCGCCACATTCCTAATGTTTATGGAATACATGCGTAACGCACTTCGTATGTCAGCAATGATGAAAATTGGCACAATCTATGTTTATAGTCATGATTCGATTGGTTTGGGAGAAGATGGTCCAACCCATCAAGCGATAGAGCAAGTGGCAACAATGCGGGTAATTCCAAATTTTCAAACTTGGCGGGCGTGTGATGCGATAGAGTCAGCAGTTTGCTGGAAAATGGCAATGTTGAGAGTGGATGCTCCAACTGCATTGATTTTTTCTCGTCAAAATCTGACTCCAATGGAAAGAACTGAAGAACAGGTTCACAATATTGAAAAAGGTGGCTATGTACTAAAAGATTGTCAAGGTGAAGCAGAAATTATTTTGATTGCAACTGGTTCCGAAGTTTCTTTAGCGATTGAGTCAGCTGAAGCAATGACTGGTAAGAAAGTGAGGGTGGTTTCAATGCCGTCTACAAATGCATTCGATGCCCAGGACCAAGTTTACAAAGATTCCGTATTGACGCCTGGTGTTAAGCGTGTTGCAATTGAAGCTGGCGTTGCTGATTCATGGTATAAGTATGTCGGTCTTGATGGTGATGTTGTTGCCATGTCTACATTTGGTGAGTCTGCACCTGCAGGTGAATTGTTCAAACATTTTGGTTTTACAGTAGAAAATG
>CAJWNF010000019.1 GCA_913044155.1 uncultured Gammaproteobacteria bacterium | reverse complement strand
TTGCACTGCAGTTTGTGCTTAATTATGAGGAGGGCGGCGAGAACTGTGTATTGCACGGTGACAAGGCTTCGGAGGCATTCCTATCAGAAATCGTCGCTGCAAAGCCCTATGAGGGTGATAGACATATGAGTATGGAGTCTTTGTATGAGTATGGTTCAAGAGTGGGAGTGTGGAGAATATTGCGTCTCTTCAGAGAGTTTGAAATACCTATAACCATTTTTGCTGTCGCTATGGCAATTGCACGTAACCGTGAGTTGGCAGACTATTTGGTTGACGAGGGTTATGACATTTGCGCTCATGGCTTACGTTGGATAGATTATCAATTTGTTGACCAAGAGACAGAGCGAGAACATATGGATAGCTGTATATCTTTGTTGAAAGATGTTTTAGGTAAACGCCCAATCGGTTGGTATACCGGAAGAAATAGTCCAAACACTAGAAGGCTAGTTATTGAAGAGGGCGGTTTTATGTATGACAGTGATAGTTACGATGATGATTTACCATATTGGGTTAAGGGTAAGAGTAATAAAGACAAGCATTTAGTGATTCCTTATACCCTTGATGTGAATGATATGAGGTTCGCTACCACTCAAGGATTTAACTCTGGCGAGCAGTTTTTCAGCTACCTCAAGGATAGTTTTGATGCGCTATATTTGGAAGGCAAAACTCACCCAAAAATGATGTCAGTAGGGATGCATGCGCGTATCTTGGGAAGGCCCGGTAGGATTATGGCGATGCGAAGATTTTTGGAATATGTCAGAAACTTTGATGATGTCTGGTTTTGTACCCGAAAGCAAATAGCTGAGCATTGGTACGAAAATTTTTCAGGCAAATAATAGCTATGAAATTACCAGCAGATCTAGCCAAGCACTCTGCAAAAGAATTTTTACAGACTTTTGAAAATTTATATGAACACTCTCCCTGGTTTGTCGAGCAAGCCTTGCCGAAAGTTTTGTCTGGCAAGGGGCACAATAGTCTAGAAATTTTTCATCAACTTTTAAGTGAAATTATGCTACAAGCGGATCAAGACTTACAGGACAATCTGATTAAAGCCCATCCAATGTTGGCAGGGAAAAAGGCACAAAAAAATGAATTAACCGATTTTTCAACTAGTGAACAAAAATCTGCAGGTCTAAATGACTGCAGTGATAGTGAAATTAAGCTGTTTGAAGAGCTTAACCAGAAATATTATGTAAAGTTTAATTTTCCTTTCATTATGGCGGTAAAGGGAAAAGATAAATCTGAAATATTGGCTAATTTCATAAGACGACAAGAAAACACAATTGAACAAGAAAGACAGAGCGCTCTGCTTGAGATAAACAAGATTGCCTGGCTAAGGATTAAGGAAATTTATGGACTATGAAGGACAATTGAATGTAGCTAGTAGCGATTTAGGAAGCAAGGTAATTTATTGTAGCGATGAATTTTTTGCTGAATCTTGCCGTATGCTTCAATCCAATGAGGCGGAATTTATTGAAGACAAGTATGACGACAATGGCAAGTGGATGGATGGCTGGGAGAGCCGACGAAGACGCGATGGCAAGAATGACTTTTGTTACATAAGGCTTGGCTCCAAGTCAGCAATAAATGGATTTAATATAGATACCAGTAACTTCACCGGTAATTATGCACCAGCAATATCCATACTGGGTTGTTGTGCTCCTAGCGGCATTACTGACGATAGAGTTGTCGACGGGTCGGCTGTTGAGTGGTTCGACTTACTAGCTCGAGAAGCCCTGCAAGGCGACTCTAATAATATTTTTGTGAGCGCCTCTCAGCAACCAGTCACACATCTAAAGATAACCTTGTATCCAGACGGCGGTATTGCGAGGCTAAGAGCTTACGGCAATGTTTGCTCTGATGACAACTCATATGAAGTCAAGGGAACCAATGTCATTTCTCAACAAAATGGCGCTAGAGCAGTTTTTGCAAATGACGAACATTTCGGTTGCTTAAACAATATTCTGGCAGAGCACGAACCATTAAGCATGGCCGATGGCTGGGAAACTAGAAGGCGTCGAGAGCCTGGAAATGATTGGGGCATTGTTGCACTTTCCGGACCAGCGACTGTTGACGAGATTGTTGTTGATACAAAATTTTTTAAAGGTAACTACCCTGACACACTCTCTATTTCTACGACCTGCATTGACGAGACTGATGATGATTTAATAATCGCACAAAGCAACTCCTGGACAGAGCTTGTTAGTAGGAAAAAATTGGAAATGAATCAAGTTCATGTGTTCAAGAAGGAAGAACTATTGCATCACAATCCAATTTCTCATATTCGCATTGATATATTTCCTGATGGCGGTATCGCTAGATTAAAAATGATAGGAGAATTTGTTGATAAATGAATAAATTGACCCTTACCCCGCAAAAACTTACGGCTGAAAACTTTAGCCAGTTTGGCGAGGTAATCAGCTGTGAAAATAAAGATTACCTGGCCATCAATGATGGCTATGCGAAAAAATATCCAGATTTGGCCACAATAGATACCCAAGAAGATGACGGAAATACCGCGGTAAATATTTTTATCGCCAAAAAGAGACAATTCCCGTTAAAGATTGGAATGTTGGAAAAGCACCCTTTCTTTAGCCAGGCCTTTATACCTAGAGACAATACCCCCTTTATAGCGGTAGTTGCGCCAGTCTCTGATAAGCCAAACATTGAGGCTATAAAAGCCTTTGTCAGTAATGGCGAACAGGGCATAAACTATGCCAGAGGGGTTTGGCATTTCCCTCTGATTAGTATTAAAGATGGTGCTCACTTTATTGTTATAGATAGGAAGCATGTTGTTGAATCCGACAATATAGAGCAATGTATCGTTCATCCCATCAAGGAAACTAACATTACATTAGAGTTCGAATTATGATGAAAATATACCTACTTGACTGGATAAGTGTGTCACTCAAATTACTCCACATTATTGTCGGTATTGCATGGATTGGGGCATCTTTTTACTTTAACTGGCTAGAGAATAAACTTAACAGGGTCGGCAACAGGGATGAGATTGCTGGGCATTTATGGGCTGTTCATGGCGGTGGATTCTATTACTTAGAGAAATACAAGAAGTATCCGCAAAACCTGCCCGAACCATTGCATTGGTTTAAATGGGAGGCTTATTTCACTTGGATTTCAGGAATACTACTTCTGGCGGTCATTTACTATTTCAATGCCAGCACCTATCTGTTGAATTCCGAAAGCTCTATATTGCCCTTATATGGAGTAGGATTAAGTCTACTAGGTTTGTTACTTGTTTGGCTCATTTACGACCTGATGTGCAAGTCAAAATTAGTCAATAAGTCGACCATGTTTATAGCCATTCTGTTTGCTATTATTGCTCTAAGTGCATGCCTCTATAGCAATATCTTTAACCCTAGAGCGGTCTATATGCAGATTGGTTCGATGATCGGAACTATTATGGTGGCGAATGTTTTTTTTGTCATCATTCCGGTGCAAAAAAAATTGGTAGCTGCCTGTATCGATAAGACTCAGGTCAGTAAAGATTTAGGCATGAAGGGTTATATCCGTTCGCGCCATAACAATTACTTCACGCTTCCTGTCGTGTTTACGATGATAAGCGGCCACTATCCAGGACTCTATAGTGGTTCGTATGGATGGCTAGTGCTGGTTGTTATTATTGGTATTTTGGTTCTAATACGTCACTATTTCAATCTCAGAGGGGTAGGGCAGGCAACAAATAGCCTAATTGGAGTAATAATTTTGGCCATCCTGGTGTTGGTTTATGCCCTGTCACCAAGTCAAAACAAGGTTGGAAATGAGGGCACGGTTAGTATTGCTGAAGTAGTTAGTATTATGGATGCGCGTTGTACTAGTTGCCACTCAAAAAATCCGACCGACGATGTTTTTGTTGTAGCGCCAAGTGGCTTCATGCTAGACACTGAGAAACAGATTATTGCCAGTAGGGATCTAATTTATCAGCGCGCTGTGGCAACCAACTCAATGCCGCTTGACAATAAAACCAATATCACTTCTGCTGAAAGAGAGAAACTAAGGATTTGGTTTGAACAGGGCGATGACTAACCATAGCCTATATCGGAGCTCGATTTTCCATTGCATTGAAACTAGCGGTGGTGTCGAGCCTGCCTACTATGAAGACGGCTTAATGGTGATTGAAGGTGAAAGAATTGTTGAGGTTGGGGATTACGCCGAACTTTCTGTTCGCTATAGCTCTGAAGGCTCTATAGTCCATTTTAAAGATAGCCTAATTATGCCCGGTTTTATCGATTCTCATATTCATTACCCGCAATACAAGGTTATCAGTTCATATGGCTCAAGCTTGTTGGAGTGGCTAAACAAGTACACCTTTGTTGAAGAGCAGAAGTTTTCAGATAGTGACTATGCGGCCAAGATTGCAGAATTGTTTCTTGACGAATTAATCAAGAATGGAACCACAACGGCGATGACTTTTTGCGCTTCATATAAACAGTCTGTTGATGTTTTCTTTAGTGCCGCAGAAAAAAGGAATATGCGCATGATTGCCGGAAAAGTCATGATGGACAGAAACGCTCCGGCCGGTCTATGTGACGATATCGATAGTAGCTATGCCGACTCGAAATCTCTCATTGAAAAGTGGCACAATAAAGGACGTCTTGGTTATGCGGTGACGCCAAGGTTTGCGCCCACATCAACTGAGGGCCAACTAACTCAAGCTGCAAAATTATTAACGGAGCACCCTGATGTGCTGTTACAAACTCATCTCAATGAGAATAGTGAAGAAATAGCCTGGGTAAAAGAGCTCTACCCTAAATCTAGGAATTATTTTGATGTCTACGATAAACTGGGACTCTCAGGGCCAAGCTCGGTTTTTGGTCACTGTATTTATAACACAGCTGATGAGTATAAACGTATGGCAGAGACATCTTCCAAGGCAGCCCTTTGCCCAACATCAAATCTTTTTTTAGGGAGCGGCTTGTTTGCTCTTAACGAACTAGAGAGCTACGGTATAGATGTAGCTTTGGCTTCGGATGTTGGAGGTGGTGATAGCTTTTCGATGTTTGATGTTATGAGCCAAGCCTATAAAGTTTGCAGGCTAAATGGTTACAATTTAGATCCAGTGAAGGCATTTTATTTAACTACCTTGGCTGCCGCTAAGGTATTGGGTGTTGATGATAGTATTGGTAACTTTGAATCCAACAAGGAGGCAGATTTTATCGTGCTTGATCTCAATGCTAGCGAACTGATTAAACAGAAAATACAGACAGTCACTGACATTAGTGACTTATTGTTTTGTTTAATGATGCTTGGTGATGATAGACTAGTTGATGAGGTGTATATATTAGGTCAGTGTGCCTATAAAAAATAAAAAAGGGAGTAAATATGGGAAAACTAACGACACATATTTTGGATACCAGTGTAGGTAGGCCTGCTCATGGTGTAAAGATTAATTTATATCGAAGAGAGGGTCTAGATTCAGTCTTAATTAATTCAGCGCAAACAAACTCAGATGGTCGATGCGATGAACCGTTACTATCCGGAGGAGAGTTTTCTGCCGCTTGTTACGAGCTTGAGTTCGCAGTTGATGAGTATTTCAACTCTAATAACGTTGAGTGCCCCTTTCTAAAAGATGTAGTGATTCGCTTCTATATCAGCGAAGAGAATGAAAATTACCATGTACCACTATTAATTTCTCCATTCAGCTATTCGACCTATAGAGGGAGCTAGTGTATCTATTACTGAACCAAAACACAACGCCAACTGAGCTTGGCGCAATTAACCCAAACACTACCGTGTTGCAATGGTTGCGAAACAACAACCTTATCGGCACCAAAGAGGGCTGCGCTGCGGGAGATTGCGGCGCCTGCACAGCCGTGGTCGGTGAACTGGTTACTAGAAACAACAAGCAAGCCATTCACTATAAAAGCATCAATACCTGTATAGCTCTAGCGAGTAGCATGATAGGCAAACATTTAGTTACTGTTGAAGGATTGGTGGAAGGGGAAAATCTTCATCCTGTGCAGCAAGCGATGGTAACTGAAAATGGTTCCCAGTGTGGCTTCTGTACGCCCGGCGTTGTGATGTCGTTATTTGCTATGTACCATAGCGAGGACAAACTAAACATCACTAAAATCAACGAAGGATTATCAGGCAACCTGTGTCGATGTACCGGCTATAAGCCAATCATTGCTGCGGCCTTTTCTTCGATCAACGAAAAAGCAAATAACCCTGCCGACTACTATACAAAAAATCAAACCAAAATCAAGCAGACGCTTGCAAGGTTAAATAAAGCCCAAAATGTTAGCTTGAGTTACAACAATAATGGCAACACTATTCATTACGATGCCCCTACAAGCTTAAAAGATTTGGCGAAAGTCTTAGGCAATAACCCGCAAGCAACAATATTAGCAGGTGGGACCGATTTGAATCTTGAGATTACGCAATCAACAAGACAGTTCTCTCACATCATCAACATCTCTCAGGTGCAAGAATTAAATGCAATAAAAGATGAAAAGTCAAAAATAGAGATAGGTTCCGCGGTAACTTACCAGGACGCATCTTCCAGTCTGATAAAGTATTGGCCAGAACTGGAGGGTTTTTTGCATCGCTTCGCTTCACTTCCAATTAAGAATTGGGCAACCATCGGCGGCAACATTGCAAACGCCTCACCAATCGGCGATATGCCGCCAGTGTTGATTGCGCTAGAGGCAAAGTTAAAGCTCAGAAAAAAATCAGCCATACGTTCAGTGAAGCTGGAAGATTTCTTCATTGGTTATAAAAAAACTGCCCTTAAAGAGGGCGAGTTTATTGAAAGTATTGCCATTCCCAAGCCCGCTCCCATGGAGCGATTAATTACCCACAAAATATCAAAGAGATATGAAGACGACATCTCTGCTGTCTGTATGGCCATGAATGTTTGCTTGCAGGATAGTAAGCCCAAGTCAGTCAGGGTTGCATTTGGCGGTATGTCAGGTATACCGCAAAGAGCCGAACAACTGGAACAGGTGTTGCTAGATTACTGGGATAAAGAGGAATTGGTTCAGAAAGCCTATAGCGCATTAAAAGAAGAATTTTCACCACTCAGCGATGTCCGAGCTTCTGCAGAGTACCGTTTACAGGTCTCAGCCAACCTAGTAAAAAAATCTGTTCTAGGAATCAAAGGGGAAGCGCTAGCAAACCTGGCAGAGACCAGCAATGAAAGTTTTTATATGGAGGCTTAGGGCATTATCAATATTGCAAAAAACAATTTATCAATGAGCACAAAAGATATTGTCGGTCGACCGATCGCCCATGACAGCGCCAATATGCATGTCCAAGGCAGCGCCACTTATATTGACGACATGCCAGCACCTGAAGGGACACTGCACGTGGCTTTTGTCTTAAGCGATGTCGCCCACGGCAAGATTAAGCTTATCGATACTGAAAAAGCGCAGCAAGCGCACGGAGTTCATAGCGTTTTGTTGGCGCAAGATATCAAGCACTTAAAGATTGGCCCGATAATGCATGACGAACCCTTACTGGCACAAGACGAGGTTTTGTTTCATGGCCAAGCGATAGCTGCTGTTTTAGCGGATTCTCATGAAAACGCACGAAAAGCTGCCACCCTTGTTAAAGCAAAGATAACAGAGCTAGAAGCTATCGTAACAATCGATCAGGCGATGTCCAAGAAAAGCTTTCTCGACAGCCCACTTGAAGTAAATATCGGTGACGCAGAGAAAGCCATCAATTCAGCTGCTAACAGGTTAACTGGCGAATTGACAATCGGTGGCCAGGAGCATTACTATTTGGAAGGGCAGGTCGCCCTCGCAGTGCCAACCGAAGACAACGAGATGGTGGTTCATTCATCAACCCAAAATCCGACCGAGGTCCAACATCTAGTGGCGCATGTACTAAATGTCCCTCATAACGCCATCGAGGTCGTTACTCGTAGAATGGGAGGCGGCTTTGGAGGCAAAGAAACAGACTCTTCCCAGTTAGCCTGTATTTGTGCGATATTTGCACAACAATCCCGGCAACCAGTCAAGGCCAGATTGCCGAGAAGGGATGACATTCTACTGACAGGCAAGCGCCATGATTTTGTCGCCAACTATGAGGTCGGCTATAACAGCAAAGGCAAAATCCAGGGCATCAAGATAGATTTCGCTGCGCGCTGCGGTTATTCTCTTGATCTATCAAAGGCCATAGTCGCGCGCACCTTATTCCATGCAGACAACGCCTACTACCTCCCCAACGCCAGTTTTCGTGGTTTTTTGTGTAAAACCAACACTGTTTCAAATACCGCGTTTAGAGGTTTTGGTGGGCCTCAAGGGATGTTGGCAATCGAAAATATCATAGAAGAAATTGCCTACAACTTAGAGCTTGACTCTCTAGTGGTTAGAAGGGTCAATTATTACCAACAAAAATCCAACAACACCACCCCATACATGCAACTTGTTGAAGACAATATAATCAATGAAATTACCGCCCAATTGGTTGATCAGTCTGGCTATGAAAAGCGTCGCAAGAAAGTTGCAAGATTTAACCAACAGAATCAGTATCTAAAAAAAGGTCTGGCACTCTCACCTGTCAAGTTTGGTATATCTTTTACAACCTCTTTGCTTAACCAGGCTGGCGCATTGGTTCATGTATATAAAGACGGCAGCATATACCTGAACCATGGCGGTACGGAGATGGGGCAAGGGCTATTTATCAAAATAGCACAAGTCGTTGCAGACGAGT
>CAJWNF010000018.1 GCA_913044155.1 uncultured Gammaproteobacteria bacterium | reverse complement strand
GAGTACTCGGCTACGAACCGAGCGGTTGCAGGTTCGACTCCTGCCGAGCGCGCCATTTACATGCAAGTTTACTCAATGAACTGTGAGTCTTTGATAGAATGAATCCATATGATGACTTTACCGAACATAATTACTCTTTCAAGAATTGGCTTGATTCCTGTATTTGTAGCTTTATTCTATTTGCAACCAAATTACCTAGAGGGAGAGCCCCTTGCTTGGATAAATAATTCATTGGTGGCAATTTTTGCGCTCATTAGTTTTACTGATTTCCTGGATGGCTTATTAGCTAGAAAGCTTAATCAAGTATCTGCTCTGGGAGCATTTCTTGACCCGGTTGCTGACAAACTAATGATCTGCACTGCCTTAGTACTATTGACAGATTATTATCAAACTTGGTATATAACAATTCCATCAATTATCATCATTTCTCGAGAAATTCTTGTCTCTGCACTTAGAGAATGGATGGGTGAAGTTGGCAAAAGAGCAAATATTGCAGTTTCATGGATTGGCAAATCAAAAACATTTATGCAGATGTTTGCAATTTTGTTTCTTCTTTATCAACAACCATTATTCATTTTCTCCAGTAAAGAGATTTTTTCTTCTGGCTTATTCCTGCTTTTTTCAGCAACAATTCTAACCCTTTGGTCTGGCTTTAATTATCTCAAGGCAGGGTTAAAAACATTTGACAGTTAGAAAAAAAACACTATAATTTCACTCCTATGCGGGAATAGCTCAGCTGGTAGAGCATCACGTTGCCAACGTGAATGTCGCGAGTTCGAATCTCGTTTCCCGCTCCAAATTTTCACCGTAATGATTGGTCTGTAAGAACAGGTTTTTTTGTTATTAAAACCTCTGGCTGGGTAGCAAAGCGGTTATGCAGGGGCCTGCAAAGCCTTATAGACCGGTTCGACTCCGGTCCCAGCCTCCATCATTAATTAGCTCGAATTATTCGAGCTTTTTGGTTTAAAGTTAGATATAAAACTACTGGCATTCACGAAAGATAAGTGCCTGACACTTTGCACATTTATCTCGATCAAGGCGCTCGTAAATCTTATTGATAGCGTCTTCCTTTATTTCGAAGAAATTATCCTCACCAATCTCATCAACAAAATGGGCTTTCCCCATAAACTCAAGAACTGAAGACTTGACCGCAACAAAATATAAACTTCCATTAAGTTTCTTTAAACGCTTGTCTTCAACTAACAGCCCCTCCATCCCTGCTAGATCGATAAAGTTAACGCCACTTGCAACGATCAATATATGGCGAATTCTCTGGTTATCAATAATGCGACTAATTTGTTTTTGGATATGATTAATAGAACCAAAATAAATCGACATATCAATACGAATTATTTTGAGTTGCGGACACTGAGTTAATGGCGACTTCCTGATACTTTGAAGTTTTCTTGGTTCTTCGTTCGCGGGACTTCCAAAAGCCAGTGTATGAATTTCAGGTGTAGATGTTTTGGCAATAAATAGCATTAGCGACAACAAAACACCCAAATAGATAGCAAATTCAAGCTCTAATAACAATGTAGCTAAAAATGTAACTGTAAAAATTACACTTTCTGACCCGCTATAAGAAAAAGTCTTTTTAATATGCTTAAAATCTATAAGGTTATAAGAAACAACCAAAATAACACTCGCCATTGCTGCAAAAGGCAGGTAAGCAATTAATGGCGCTACAAGAAAAACAATTAGCATCAATAACAGTGCTGCTAATATTGCAGAAAGCGGGGTTCTTGCACCCGCTTCATAATTTACACCTGAACGGGTAAATGAACCTGAAGAGGCATAACTTGAGAAAAAACTAGCGACAATATTTGACGCACCTTGTCCGACAAATTCTTGGCTTGGGTCGATTTTTTGGTTTGATTTTGTTGCAATTGAACGACCAATCGATGAAGCCTCAATAAGGCCTAATAGCGCAATAGCAAATGCTTCAGGAGCAAGCGACTTTAAAGCATTTAATGAAAAGTCGGGCGTCGACAGTGGAGGGAGGTAGGCTGGCATCACACCTACTGTTTCTATAGTTTGCGTAAAATTACTTAAATAAAAGGCAATAAAACCGCCAACAAACATGCCAATCAACAAGTTTGGTAGTTGTGGCTTATATAACTTAACCAAAATAGAACTTGCCAAAGTACTCAACCCCACAACAAGTAAATATAAATTGATTTCCCCAAGGCCTGAAAAAAGTGCAGACCAGGTATCAACAAAATTTTCTCCCTTGACGACCTCTATACCTAAAATATATGGCACTTGGCTACTTGCAATCAATAACGCTGCGCCAGCTGTAAATCCTATAACAACATTATGAGAAACGAAATTTACCAACATACCAAATTTCGCAAGACCAAATACCAGCTGATAAACCCCTGCCAAAAAAGTCAGAGTCAATGCCATAGCAATAAATTCTTCGCTTCCTGGTATAGCATGCTTGCTAATGGCTGCAAACACGACAATTGATATGGCTGTTGTAGGGCCAGAAACTAGATGAAAAGATGAGCCAAAAAATGCAGCAATTATTGGCACTACCATTGCAGTATAGAGACCATATTCAGGAGGCAGGCCGGCAATAGTCGCAAATGCAACACTTTGTGGTAGCACAATGATTGCGCCCGTTAATCCTGCAATAAAATCTGCCTTTATAGTCTCTTTAGTGGTTAATCTAAACCATTCCAAAAAAGGAAAAATGGAGGCGAACTTTATCATGTATAGAGATTAATCAGAAGGAAGTGTTAGATTATATAGTAAGTTGTTGTTTTCTATACACTAGAGAATAGACCAGAGAGATAACTTTAGTGAGCCAATATAAGTTATAAAATTATATTTGAATGGTAATCATATAGACCAAAGTTCCGGCAAAAATACTGAGTAGTGCATTTTTTATGAGTAAGTGGAAAAACACAGTCACCAGAAGCGCTAGTATGTAGTAGAGACCATCAACTGAATTGTATTGGACTCCTTTGAGCATGTATATGACAAGTATCGTCATAACCATCGGAGGTGTATATTTTGCTACAAACTTTAGCAAAGGTCTTTCATGATGCTGACTAAAAATTACAAAAGGAGCAAGTCTTGTAACGTACGTCGCCAAAGCCATCAAAATGAATACTATTAATATATAACTTATATTACTCATAACTTTTTGTAATTAATAAACCTTAATAAGATGATTGCAATAATCGACAAAACAATAGAAACCAATAACATATGTTGGAAAAATAATATCAAGGAAACACAAGATGCAAGAAAAGCAATTAAAAATGGAAGCAATCTTCTAACCATTAACCACTGTTCAATTAACAATACAGTAAATAAAGCAGTAGCGGCAAATTCCATGCCCTCAGTATTAAAATTAAGTGAGCTACTTGCTAAAGCACCAATTGTGCAACCGAGCACCCAGTAACATTGAGAGAATAAAGTAATAAGAAGGTAATACCTTTCCCGATTAAACTCCTTAGGAACTTTTATTGTAGTCATTAAGGCATAGGTTTCGTCAGTCAAGCCGAAAATCAGATAGAGCTTTCTTAAACTCCAAGCTCCAAAGCTATTCAACAGCGCCAAGCCATAAAATAAATGTCGCGAATTGAGAAAAAAAGTAGAAATTGCGATTTCAAATAAACCCACACCAGCACCAAGCATTCCTACTGCCATAAATTGTGCCGCACCTGCATAAACAACAATACCCATTAAGGAAGCAAAATACCAAGGATATCCTAGCTCCTGGAACAATATTCCAAAAGCCGTTCCCAAAGGCAAAAATCCAAAAAGAATTGGTAAGGTGGTTTTTATTACACTGCGAATCATTCGCGCAATTATAACTCTAGCCTACTTTGGATGTGGTGAATAACAAACCAAACATACTCTTTATTAGTTATAAAGATCAAATTCTGCAAATAACCCAATCATATTTAATACTAATCTTAAATAATATAGAAAATATTTCTATATATTGAGTATTATTGTGTAATTTTAATATTATTTTTTTTAATAAAAGATATTTTATAGAAATAATTACTATAATTCCTATTAAATTATGATTCAAACAACATAATCAATAAACACTATAAGGATAAAGTTAAAGGAGATGTAAATAATGAATGAAATTACAACTACAAGTGAAGAAGTATTTAGATTGGTCAGCGGTCTAACATTAAACCAAAAAATAGACCGTTCTTTAGATTTAATAGATGAAGCATATACTGAATATGGAGACAATTTAGTTGTTGCAAATAGTCTAGGTAAAGATTCTTGTGTTATTTGGGATTTAGCAAAACAAGTATCTTCTAATATTAAGGGATTTATTGTAACTACGCCATTTAAACCTAAAGAAACAAAACAATATATGAGAGATTTTGTAGAGCATTATCCCGAAAGCAAAGTCTTTGAAAGTGATAACAAAACTGAAACCAATCTCTACGAAACTGACCCGAACGGTTGTTGTGAGATATTTAAGGTTGAACCTACTAGGAATGCATTAGAGTATTTTGATGCCAACTGTTGGGTTACTGGACTTCGTTGTACAGAAGGTAGAACGAGAACAGATTATAGAGAAATTGAATCAAGAGATAAAGGTCTGATTAAACTGAACCCTATTTTGATATGGGAAGAAAGAGAAGTTTGGCAATATCTAGCGATGAACAACGTAAAAGTTAATGAACTATATAAGGAAGGTTATAGATCATTAGGTTGTGCCCCTTGTACCGCCATATCAACTGGCGATGAACGAAGTGGCAGGTGGGTTGGTTCAAGCAAATGTGGCGGTGAGTGTGGTATTCATACTCGCCCTTTAAAACGACAAACCTTGAAAAGAGAAGTGATATTAGAAGAGGCAATTACATGAAAGTATTTAACACAAAAGAAGTCGATTGGCTCGTGAATGTGGCCTCCACACTGTTGATGACTATTATGGTCCTTTCGATGCACACTACATCTTTGATGAAATCAATGGTGCTTTGGATACACAGCCACTCAAATTAGCCAACTAATCTAGCTAATTATCTTTATTTAAAGCCCGTTAATTCGGGCTTTTCTTCATTCTCATCTGTAATAAAATCTTTATGTATTATTTTATTTAAATTAAAACATATATATTAATTCATGTATAGTTATTATGCATTAAATATAAACCTATTTTCTTAACTTTTGCCTATTAAATACCAAAAGAATATCCTTTATAATAGTATATGACTAACTCATATATATGAGTTGTATGTAAAATAACCTGAGTGAGTTAATTCGAAAATATAAATACTTTTGTTTGATATTATGAATATTTTGAATTAACATTCGCTTTTTACCAGTACACAATCTATGTCTAAATTAGTACCACCTCACGGCAGCGCTTCACTCAAACCTCTCTTGTTGGAGGAAAGCGAACTAACTCAAGAATTGGCATTTGCAAAAACATTGCCAAGGATAAATTGTTCTTCAAGAGAAGTTGGAGATATTCTGATGCTTGGAATTGGTGGCTTTACTCCACTAGATGGCTTTATGGATAAAAATGACTGGCAATGGGTCTGCGACAAAATGACTATGGAAAATGGTCTTTTTTGGCCGATTCCAATTACCTTATCCACTGACGATAAAGATGTCGGCGAGGGTGCTGAGGTTGCGTTAGTTAACCAACTGACTGATGAGATTATTGCAACCATGAAGGTTACTGAAAAATACAGTATCAATAAAGAACATGAGTGTGAAATGGTCTACAAGACAACCGAGATGAAACATCCAGGTGTGGCTATGGTAATGAATCAGGGTAAATACAATCTCGCAGGCCCAATTAAGGTTTTGACAGATGGCAATTTTCCTGAAAAATATGGTGACTTGTATAAGACTCCAATGCAGACTCGTGCTTACTTTATTGATAAAGGTTGGTCTACCGTAGCAGCATTCCAGACCCGCAATCCAATGCACCGCTCACATGAATACCTTGTTAAGACAGCTCTTGAGACCTGTGATGGAGTTATGATTCACTCTACGTTAGGAGAGTTAAAACCTAGTGACATACCAGCTAAAGTCCGTTCTGAAGCAATATCCATCCTGATTGATAAGTACTTTGTAAAAGATACTGTATTACAATCGGGATATCCATTAGATATGCGCTATGCCGGCCCACGTGAAGCGTTATTGCATGCACTATTTAGACAAAACTACGGTTGCTCTCATCTAATAGTCGGCCGTGACCACGCCGGTGTTGATGACTATTATGGTCCTTTCGATGCACACTACATCTTTGATGAAATCAATGGTGCTTTGGATACACAGCCACTCAAAATAGACTGGACATTTTGGTGTGACAAGTGTGCTGGAATGGCAAGTATGAAAACCTGCCCCCACAGCAATGACGACAGACTTCTATTGTCTGGTTCAAAATTAAGGCATATGCTAAGTGAAAATCAAAAAGTCCCCGATAATTTTTCTCGTCCAGAGGTTTTAATTGTCTTGCGCAAATATTACGCAAGCCTTAAAGATAGTGAGAAAGTAAAAGTAGAATTGAAAGGACACTCAGCAAAATAAACCATATGAATAATAATTTAACTACCGCATTCTATTTTTATTTCTGGCCTATTAATTTTAAGTTTTCTGGTTCTACAATATTAGCTATCCTAAATCATATATATTTTACAATTCACGTCTCCAATAGACTAAACCAACTAACACCAAGAAAGATTCATTTTTTCAAACAAGGATTAAAACATGATTACTGTCAATCCATTCTCTGAACTAGCAGAATTAATACCAAACATTGCAATGCAAACTTATGTCGTTGCGATGGTGATCTTGGTGTTTGGAGGAACAATGCTTGATATGGCGCACAAGAAAAGCGCCAAATTCTTTTTTAATAATTCTGAAAAAGCCGCGAAATTTGCCACTAATCATCTTAGTACTGGAGACAAGACAGCTATCGCACTCAAGACGATGACCGAAGATGTTCTGACTGCAGGCGAATTCTGTAGCACGAAAAGAAGGATTGCTCACCTTTTAACTATGTATGGCTTTGTGTTTTTTGTCGTCGCAACCGCTATTATGATTTTTTGCTATACATCTCCTGCAGAAAAAACTCCAACTATATTGCCGCTACTTTGGCATATAGGCGCAATAATGCTATGTATTGGCGGATATTGGTTCTGGTTTTTTATAAGAGTAGATGTTGCCGCTGAAGGTAATAAATGGTATCGCGTTGTACGCGCAGATTTATTTGTGCTATCGCTATTAGCCACAGCTACTTTTGCACTGATATGGTCTTACCTCCAAACTTACGATGTATCTGGATGGGAAATTTTGTTTTTTAGCCTATTTATCCTTTCAAGCACTGTGCTTTTTGGAGGCGTACTGTGGTCTAAGTTTGCTCATATGTTCTTTAAACCAGCTGCGGCCTATCAAAAGCGCATTACTAAAGCTGATGGCTCGAGAGAAAATTTACCTGAGCCAGCTGACAGACCAGAACAATTTGGTCTCGGTATAAAACGTGAAGCGCCGCGACACTACTGAAGTGTTTTAATAATTAATAAAAAACAGGAGAAAAAATAAAATGCCAACTTTTGTATACATGACTCGTTGTGATGGCTGTGGACATTGCGTCGATATCTGCCCATCGGATATTATGCATATTGACAAAACTGTTAGACGCGCTGTTAATATCGAGCCTAACATGTGCTGGGAATGCTTCTCCTGTGTAAAAGCCTGTCCACAAAACGCAATTGACGTTCGTGGTTACGCTGACTTCTCTCCCTTAGGTCATAGTGTACGTGTACTTCGTGAGGAAGAGAAAGGAACAATCTCATGGAAAATTAAGTTTCGTGATGGTCGAGAGAAGAACTTTCTTTCACCAATTACAACTCAGCCTTGGGGAGAAAAAATTCCAAAACTCAGCGAACTTGAGGTTCCTGATGAAGAGGCACTTAACTCGCAGTTACTTTGCTATGAGCCTGATGCGCTCAACATTAATACTGGACTACCGGTAATGAAAAAAGAACAACTAAAAGAAGGGGTGTATTACTAATGAGCAAAGTCAAAACAGTTTGGGAAGACTGCGATATTCTAATTGTTGGCGGCGGCATGGCTGGGACAGGTGCGGCATATGAAGCTAGATACTGGGGGCGCGATATGAAGATTGTTTGCGCTGAAAAAGCTAATATTGATCGTAGTGGTGCGGTAGCTCAAGGTCTTTACGCAATTAACTGTTATATGGGAATGCAATGGGATGAGAATCAGCCAGAAGACCATGTGCGCTATGCTCGTAACGACCTAATGGGGTTGGTACGAGAAGATCTTGCTTTTGATATGGCTCGTCATGTGGATTCCGCAGTACACAAGTTTGAAGAGTGGGGTTTACCCATTATGCGTAACAAAGAAACCGGTCGTTACCAGCGCGAGGGTAAATGGCAGATAATGATTCATGGAGAAAGCTATAAGCCAATTGTTGCTGAAGCTGCAAGAAACTCAGCTGACAAAATTTACAATAGAATTATGGTAACTCACCTACTAATGGATGAAAGCAAAGAGAATAGAGTGGGTGGTGCTGTAGGGTTTAACTGTCGAACTGGAGATTTCCATGTATTTCGCGCAAAGGCCGTTATTGTAGGTGCTGGTGGCGCTTCACATATCTTTAAACCTCGTTCTGTGGGTGAGGGTATGGGAAGAACCTGGTATGCGCCGTGGAGTAGTGGTTCTGCTTATGCGTTGCCTATTGCGGTTGGCGCAAAAATGACCCAAATGGAGAATCGTATTGTTCTAACAAGATTCAAAGATGGTTACGGTCCGGTTGGCGCTTACTTCCTTCATCTTAAAACTTACACGCAAAACACCTATGGAGAGGAGTACGAATCGAAATGGTATGAGCATACCAAGGCAATGGTTGGAGAATATATAGATCACACACCAACACCGACCTGTTTGCGCAATCATGCCTTCATAGAAGAAGTTAAGGCTGGTAGAGGGCCTATTCATATGGTTACCATGGAGGCATTCCAGGACCCTCACCTTGAAGAAGTTGGATGGGAAAACTTTCTTGGTATGACGGTTGGACAGGCAGTTGTCTGGGCGTCACAAGACATTGACCCTAAATACA
>CAJWNF010000017.1 GCA_913044155.1 uncultured Gammaproteobacteria bacterium | reverse complement strand
GGATAAATTCTGTTATGTATAAGAATATTTTACTATGGTTGGTTTTGGGTAGTGTGATTGCTTCTCTTTTTGGGCAATTCAAAATTGAAGACAACAATAATCAGATCAGTTACTCACAGTTTATTGAGAGTGTCAATAAAGGCAATGTCTCAAGTGTCAAGATTGCGGGAAGTCGAATCACCGGTGAAACCTCTTTAGGGCAGGAATTTGAAACCTACAGTCCAGGTGATTTGGGCATGATGGGCGATCTGCTAAATAATGGTGTCTCGGTACAGGCAACACCACCAGCCAAAGAGAGCTTTGTTAAGCAGTTAATTATCTCACTCGCACCGATACTATTGCTTATCGGTGTTATTCTCTACACAATGCGCGGCGCCGGGGGAGCTATGGGTGGAAAGAATCCGATGTCCTTCGGAAAGTCAAAAGCGCGTTTGATTACAAAAGATGAATCCCATGTCACTTTTGAAGATGTTGCAGGAGTTGATGAGGCAAAAGAAGAGGTTAGTGAGTTAGTTGATTTCCTTTCTGACCCGAGTAAATTTACTCGGGTAGGCGGCAAAATTCCAAAAGGTGTTCTCATGATTGGACCACCCGGAACTGGTAAGACATTACTGGCAAAGGCAGTGGCGGGTGAGGCTGACGTTCCTTTCTTCTTTATTTCTGGATCTGATTTCGTTGAAATGTTTGTTGGTGTTGGAGCATCTCGCGTACGTGACATGTTTGAGCAGGCCAAAAAAAATGCCCCCTGTATCATCTTTATTGATGAGATTGACGCAGTAGGTCGTCAGCGTGGAGCTGGTTTAGGTGGAGGACATGATGAGCGTGAACAAACCCTTAACCAGATGCTGGTTGAAATGGATGGTTTCGAAGGAACAGAGGGTGTTATCGTTGTTGCAGCAACTAACCGTCCAGATGTACTTGATCCTGCGCTACTCAGAGCTGGAAGGTTTGATCGCACAGTCACCGTTGGTTTGCCTGATATAAAAGGGCGCGATGCTATTTTGAAGATACATATGAGGAAGCTGCCTGTTGCAAAAAATGTCAAATCTATGGATATAGCCAGAGGTACTCCAGGCTTTTCGGGTGCGGATCTAGCTAATTTAGCCAATGAAGCTGCTTTGATTGCTGCTGGAAAAAGTAAAAAACTGGTGGGAATGCAAGAATTTGAAAAAGCCAAAGACAAGATAATGATGGGTTCTGAACGCAAGAGCATGGTTATGGATGAAGCGGAAAAAGAAATGACCGCTTTTCATGAAGCTGGACACGCAATAGTTGGACGTTTGGTTCCTGAACATGACCCAGTCTACAAGGTCAGCATTATTCCAAGAGGTAGGGCTTTGGGTGTGACTATGTTTCTACCTGAAAAAGATAAGTACAGTATTTCAAAGCGCAAAATTAATTCTCAAATTTCCTCATTATTTGGCGGCCGCATTGCAGAAGAGCTTGTCTATGGTAAAGACGCTGTAACAACTGGTGCAAGTAATGACATAGAACGTGCCACTGAACTTGCCCATAAAATGGTCAAACTTTGGGGAATGTCTGACGTGATGGGTCCGTTGGCTTATGGTGAAGAAGAAGGAGAGGTATTCCTAGGTCGTCAGGTAACCAAACATAAACATATTTCTGATGATACATTTAATAAAGTGGATTCTGAAATTCGTATAATTATTGATACCAATTACGATATAGCTTACAAAATTCTTGATAAAAATAGAGACATCCTAGACTCAATGGCTGCAGCTCTAGTAGAATTTGAGACTATTGATACGGGTCAGATTGATGACCTTATGGCTAGAAAACCGATGCGAGAGGCAGCTGAAGTTGTTGATTCTGATGAAGCTTCGTCAGATTTAGGAACCGGTAAAGAGGCCCAAAGCTCTGAACCTTCCTCTGATAATAAGCGTACTGGTGGCGGTACTGAAGAGTTTGCATAATCTGAGTTAGGCTTGATGGCTGATCATCCAATCATCATGGGGGTGTTAAATATCACCCCCGATTCATTTTCTGATGGCGGAAGATTTTTTGAATCTCAAAATGCAATTGATCAGGCTATCCTAATGGTTGAACAGGGTGCCGATATTATTGATATCGGTGGCGAATCTACTCGCCCTGGTGCTCCTGACGTGAGTGAAGAAGATGAGTTGAACAGGGTATTGCCAGTAATTGAGGCTCTATATGGCAACATCAATGTGCCGATATCAATCGATACCTCAAAACCTGTTGTCATGAAAAGGGCGGTGGAGTCTGGTGCAAGTATTATCAATGATGTTTTTGCACTGAGATTGGATGGCGCTCTTGAAATGGCGGCATCACTGAGAGTTGATGTGTGTTTAATGCATATGCAGGGAAACCCAAGAACAATGCAACAAAATCCAAGGTATGATGATGTTGTGCTCGAGGTAAAAGATTTTTTTACTGAACGCATTGAGGCCTGTGCAAAAGTTGGCATAAAGCCAGAAGCTATAACTCTTGATCCGGGGTTTGGGTTTGGTAAGAATTTGGCGCACAATGTGGCGTTGTTGAAAAATTTGTCTGAATTTCATGAATTCGGCGTTTCTATCTTGGCTGGGCTTTCGCGGAAATCAATGATAGGGACATTATTAGGTGATAAAGAGGTCGATGAAAGAATGATTGGTAGTGTAACCGCGGCATTGATTGCAGCAGAGAATGGTGCAGATATTATTAGAGCACATGATGTTGCTGAAACCAGCGATGCGCTAAAGGTTTGGCAGCAGATTAAACATTTTAGGGAGTAGTTTGTGCAAAAATTCTTTGGGACAGACGGGATAAGGGGTACAGTTGGAAAGGCCCCCATCACCGCTGACTTTGTCTTAAAAGTTGGCTGGGCAGTCGGTTCAGTACTGGCGGAGAAAGGTCCGGCGAGCGTTATTATAGGTAAAGATACACGCGTCTCTGGTTACTTATTCGAGTCTGCACTTGAAGCTGGCTTTTTATCGGCAGGAGTCAATGTTGGTCTGTTAGGACCAATGCCTACACCAGGAATTGCATATCTAACTCAGGCATATGGGGCAAGTGCAGGAGTCGTAATTAGCGCTTCACATAACCACTTTCAAGATAATGGAATCAAATTATTTTCAAACAAGGGATTTAAGCTAAACAACAAAACACAGCAAGCCATAGAAGAAAAATTATCTACCCCCATGGTTAGTGTTGATACAGCAAGTATAGGTAAGGCGGTTAGACACGACCAAGCCCAAGGTCGCTATATTGAATTTTGTAAGTCGACATTTAATCGATCCGCTGACCTTGCAAGATTAAAGATTGTCATCGACTGCGCCAACGGTGCAACCTACCACATTGCTCAAAACGTCTTTGCTGAATTGGGCGCTGAAGTTATTATGATTAATAACCAGCCAGATGGCTACAACATTAACCTTAATTGTGGATCCACAGATACTAAACATCTACAGCGAGAGGTAGTGAAATGTGAAGCAGATTTAGGTATTGCTTTTGATGGCGACGGTGACCGCGTTGCAATGGTTGATCACACCGGTGAGGTGGTAGATGGCGACGAGATATTGTTTATTATTGCCAAAGCCTGGCAAGCAAAAGGGAGACTCAAATCAAAAACAGTGGTTGGCACAAAAATGACTAACCTAGGCGCGCGTCAAGCATTCGCCAAACTCAATATTAAATTCATAGAGGCGGATGTTGGAGACCGTTATGTGATGGAGGAAATTAAATCCAATAAAGCCGTTCTTGGTGGCGAAGGTTCAGGCCATATCATTTGTCTAAACAAGTCCACATCTGGCGATGGAATTATTTCTGCTTTGCAAGTTCTGGATGTTATATGCAAGACTGATAATACACTCCATGAGCTTAAAAGTGAAATGAAAAAGTTCCCTCAGACGCTTGTCAACGTTAAGACAAATGGCAAACTCGATTTGGACAGTCATAGTGGCCTTAATAAGGTCTTAAAAACTGTCAATTCTGGACTAGGAAAAAATGGTCGTGTCCTTATCAGGCCTTCAGGTACCGAGCCTATAGTTCGTGTGATGGTGGAATGCAATGATGCCGATTTAGCTAAAAAGAGCGCAAAACAATTGGCAAATGCGCTCAAATCATAGTCGCTTTTATTTATTAGACTTCTCAGATTTCAATATAATGTCGTTTTTATCCTAACGGCGTAACAGTAATAATTCATGAACTTTACATCCCTAGAATTAAGTTTTGTGGCATTAATTTTTTGTTGGTCAGGTTTTGTCAGAACAGGCCTGGGTTTTGGTGGCGCTGCCTTAGGTCTACCTTTAATGATGTTGGTGGGCGGATCACCTATCGACTGGCTGCCAATTATTGGGATTCATTTATTGTTTTTTTCAGGAATCTCTCTTTCAAAAGCATTAAAAAAGGTTGACTGGAGCTACCTAAGAAGATCACTTCCTTGGATTTTGCCAGCAAAACTGTTAGGAGTTATCGGTCTAATTAATTTGCCAGCGGAAGTCATGACTGTAATTGTTTATTTAATTACTTGCTTTTATGCAATAACTTGGATTTTTGATAGTCCAATTAGTTCGCAAAAAAAATGGGTCGATAACTTGTTGTTGACTCTGGGTGGGTATATTTCAGGCACCTCTCTTACCGGAGCGCCTCTAATTGTTGCCGTCTATATGCGACATATTGCCAAAGAAAAATTACGCAACACTTTGTTTGTGCTGTGGTTTTTTTTAGTAACAATCAAGATGACGGCCTTTATAACGGTCGGTGTTTATGTTGACTGGCAATCTGCATTGATGTTGATTCCTGCAGCTGCTGTAGGACACTTTATTGGACTGAAAGTACATGACAAAATTATGGAAAATGACCAAAGATTTAAACGCTGGATAGGCGGTGTTCTGATTTTGGTTTGTCTAATTGGTTTTTCTAGGTTGCTTATTAACTAGCTTGATTACAGGACTTATTTTTCCAGATGATCGAGAGGTATTTCGGTTGTACTTTTGATTTCCTCTATTGCAAAGTGTGATGTCACTTTAAGAAAATGAACCTTTTCGATTAAGCGCTTATAAAAACTATCATAACTATCGATATCGTTAACAACAACCTTCAATATATAGTCAATTTCACCGCTCATACGAAAGCATTCTATTACTTCTGGTAGCTCCTGGATTGTTCTTGCGAAGAGCCTTAACTTCTCTGGGTCATGAGTATTGACAGTGACAAATACCATAGTGGTAACCTTTAATCCGATTCTTTTGCGGTCAATTAGAGAAACTGTCTTGCTAATATAACCAAGTTTTTTGAGCTGATTAATGCGTTTCCAGCATGGCGTTGTAGAGAGGTGGACTTCTTTTGACAAACTCTGGATTGTCATTTCTGCATTATTTTGCAGTAATTTAAGTAGCCTGATATCGATTGCATCCATAAATGTTTCTTACAATAATTGAAAATAATAAATTTTTTTTCTACTAAACTAGATTATAACAGCATATAAGATTCTTTTTTTCTATGAAAAACAAAATAATAGAAAATGTTACTATAATTTACCTTACTTATAAATTGATATAAAAGTATGTACAAATACAATACAGATGACACTCAGTTTCTTGTTGAAAGAGTTGATCAGTTTGAAAAACAGTTAAAAAGATACTTAGTCGGTGATTTAGATGACGCTAAATTCAAAAGTCTAAGGTTAAGAAATGGTGTTTATATGGAGTTGCATGCACATATGTTGCGTGTAGCCATTCCTTACGGCGTAATGAACTCAAAACAATTAATAGCTCTCGCTGACGTGGCTGACAAGTATGACCGTGGTTTTGGCCACTTCACTACCCGTCAGAATATACAGTTCAACTGGATTGAGATTGCAGAAATAGCGAACCTCTTGCGTGAATTATCAAGTGTAGATCTTCATGCCATTCAAACAAGTGGTAAGACTACCCGTAATATTACTGCTGATCCATTATCAGGACTCACAGAGGGTGAGATTGCTGACGCTCGACCATACTGTGAGTTGATTCGTCGATGGTTTAATTTACATCCTGAGTTTTCTTGGCTCCCAGGCAAATTTAAGATTGCAGTCAATGGAGCAAAACTAGATGAAACAGCTCTAAGAATCCATGACCTTGGGTTGCGATTATTGCGTAACGATAAAGGAGAATTAGGATTTAGCGTTTATGTTGGTGGCGGACTTGGTGCTGTTGCAGTGATTGGCGCTGAAACAGCTTCATTTGTTCCAGTTGAAGACATTCTAAGTTATCTCGAATCGGTAATGCGTGTGTACAACTTAAAGGGTCGTCGTGACAACATAAAACGTCTGCGTATTAAGTTTTTAGTAAAAGAATTAGGGGCTGCTGAATTTTCACGGTTGGTTGATGAGGATTGGAAGCATACCAAAAATGACCCTGAACTGAAATTAAATATTAACCATCTAGCTCAACTTGAAAAAGATTTTGCTTTGCCGGTTAAGCCATTGGAGATTGACCGATTTGAAGAACCGGTTGATTTCAATTACAGTATCTGGAAAAAGAACAATGTGCGTGCGCATAAACTCTCAGGCTACAGTATCGTCAATGTTTCATTAACCAAGCAAGGTTCATCGCCAGGTGACGTGACATCAAAGCAGATGAGAATCTTAGCGGATCTAGCCGAACAGTACAGTAATAGCTATTTGAGAACTACAAAAAGGCAATCTATTGTTTTTCCACATGTGCGAAAAGATCAGGTATTTGATTTATGGCAATCTCTTGAAGAGCATGGTTTAGCAAGTCCTCACCAGGGTACATTGGCCCAGATTGTAGCTTGTCCTGGGAATGACTACTGTGACTTAGCGAAAGCTGCCTCAATTCCTATTGCAACGAGAGTTCAACAGCGTTTTGACGACATGGACAAGATGCTTGATATCGGTGATTTAAATATCAACATTTCTGGCTGTGAAAATTCATGTGCACACCACCATATAGCTGATATTGGCTTGCTAGGAATGAAGAAAAATAATGTCGAGTTTTATCAGATTACTGTTGCCGGTGAAACATTAAATGAAACTGTAATTGGGAAAAAATTAGGTCGCTCTATTTGCAGCGATGAAATCGTTGATGCAATCGAAAACATTGTCAATGTTTATCTAGAAAATCGTGATGAAGAGGAACAATTCAAAGAGGTCTTTAAAAGAATAGGGCTAGCGCCATTTAAGGAGAGAGTGTATGACTGAAGACATTGAAATGACTAGTGTTGTGAATAGCAAAAATGAAAGCGTACAGCTTGTGACGGTTGAGAAATGGCTTGAAAGCATTGATTCCTTATCTAACAAAGGAGTTGGAATCATAGTTAAGCCTACAGATGATGTGGGATTACTTAAAGATAGTCTGGATAAAATAGTAATAATTGCACTTGACTTTAATAATTTTGATGATGGGAGAGGCTATTCTCATGCATACCTGTTAAGTAAAAGATGGAAGTATTCGGGGGAAATCATTGGTGTGAATGCGCATATAGATCAACTACAGTTTATGCTAAGAGCAGGTGTTACTAGCTATAAACTGCTGGATGATTATGAAAACTTTGATGAAATCGATTACTCTAATGGCTTCAGTATTTGTTATCAGGCAGCAGCAAATAATTCAGGAATGAAAGAAAAGTTTTAATTTCTTATCTGATTGCAGGTAGTATGACGATAGTTGCCTCTATAAGTTAAATTGAAGTGTTCACAATGGTACATTTATATTACTTGCAAGAGACGGTCTGTAACAATATTTCTTTTGGTAGGAATCAATATATAACAAAGAATTGGACAGTGTAATTAGTTTAAAATTGCCCCAATTATGAACGAGTACTTCTTAATCCTAATTAGTACAATTTTGGTTAACAATTTTGTACTTGTAAAGTTTTTAGGCCTTTGTCCTTTTATGGGGGTCTCGAAAAAAATGGATACCGCCATAGGGATGGGTTTCGCTACAACCTTTGTCCTAACCTTGGCGAGCATCACCAGCTATCTTATAAACACCTATTTGTTGGTGCCCTTGGAACTAGAATACTTGAGAACCATAGCGTTCATTGTAACTATCGCTGCAGTCGTTGGATTTACAGAGCTCGTAGTTAATAAGACATCACCCGTTCTGCATCAATCTTTAGGGGTATTTTTACCACTCATCACTACGAACTGCGCCGTTCTTGGCGTGGCCCTGTTAAATATTGGTGCAAGCAACAGTTTTCTTCAGTCTGCTGTATACGGTTTTGGTGCTGCAGTTGGTTTTTCATTTGTTTTAATACTTTTTGCTGGGATTAGAGAAAGAGTTGAATCTGCCGATGTTCCAGAAATCTTTCAAGGTATCCCAATTGCACTTATTACCGCTGGATTGATGTCAATGGCATTTATGGGATTTGTTGGATTGGCAAATGTTTGAGGCAACCTCTACTCTTTCATTGCTAGCCCTATTATTTGGCCTAGGTTTAGGTTACGCTGCAATTAGATATAGGGTTGAAGGCAACCCGTTGGTGGATCAGATTGATGCTATTTTGCCACAAACCCAATGCGGCCAATGTGACTTCCCAGGTTGCAGACCTTATGCAGAAGCAATAGCTAAAGGAGAAGCTGAAATCAATCAATGTCCACCAGGCGGGCAAGAGGGGGTGGATGCATTGGCAGAACTGTTAAATATAGAAACAATGCCGCTTAATGAAGAGTACGGCGAGCCCGAACCAAAACGAGTTGCTGTAGTTGACGAAGATGTTTGTATTGGCTGCACGTTGTGCATTCAGGCATGTCCAGTTGATGCTTTTGTAGGCTCTTCGAAAGTAATGACAACCGTTATTGCTCAGGAATGTACGGGTTGCGATTTATGCATACCAGTGTGTCCTGTCGACTGTATTGAAATGGTTGAGATTAAGACCACTGTTAGAAATTATATTCCTGACATAGCGGAGTTAGCTCATGTCTAAGTTGGTATTCAAAGGTGGCTTGAAGTTGGAAAATCCATATCCAACCGAAGAAATTGATTTGATTAGAATACCTTTGCCCGATAAAGTCATTTTGCCTATGCAACAACGTATTGGTGAGCAAGCAAAGCCAATTGTGGGTGTTGGCGAACATGTCCTAACAGGGCAAGTGATCGCCACAATTGATGATGAACGTTGTGCTCCAGTTCACGCCTCTATTTCTGGTAAAGTGGTTGACATAGATAAACAAGCAATGGCTCACCAGTCTGGCCTCAAAGCTCTATGTATTACCATTGAATCTGATGGGAAGGATGATTGGGTAGATACCAGTATTGGTTGTACTGAGCATTACGAACTTTGTACGTCTGAAACTATTTACAATAAAATCCGTGTCTCAGGAATTGTCGGGATGGGAGGTGCGGGCTTCCCTACTCATACCAAGGTACAACTAGCGGAGGGTTGCCACACATTGATTGTGAATGCGACCGAATGTGAACCTGGTATTACTTGTGATGCGTCTCTAATGTTAGCTTATCCCACTAAGATTATTCGCGGTATTGAAGTTTTGTTCCATGTTAGTAGTGCAGAACGTGCCATTATTGCTATCGAGGATGACAAGCCTGAAGTTATTGCTCTGCTGAAGAAGTATTGCAATAATGATCGCATCAGTATTGAAGAAATACCTACGAAATACACCTCTGGCGCCGAAA
>CAJWNF010000016.1 GCA_913044155.1 uncultured Gammaproteobacteria bacterium | reverse complement strand
TGACAGAACCTCTACCGGTACATTGAGTCATTTCGGGCACCAGATGCGCTTTAATTTGAATGACGGCTTTCCTTTGGTAACAACTAAACGTATACATTTACCTTCGGTTGTTCATGAATTGTTATGGTTTCTCAACGGCGATACCAATATTCGGTATCTTAATGACAATAATGTCAATATCTGGAACGAGTGGGCCGATGAAAACGGCGAATTAGGTCCTGTATATGGAGCTCAGTGGCGTCGCTGGAAAGGTTCTGACGGTAAAGATATTGATCAAATTTCTGAAGCAATTAAGTTAATCAATAATTCACCCGACTCTAGAAGAATTATTGTTTCTAGCTGGAATGTAGGGGAACTATCAAATATGGCCTTGCAGCCTTGCCATGCACTTTTCCAGTTCTATGTAGTAAATAATCGCCTGTCTTGTCAACTTTATCAGCGTAGTGCTGATATTTTTCTTGGCGTACCATTCAATATCGCCTCTTACGCACTACTTACACATATGGTTGCGCAGCAATGCGATCTTGATGTTGGTGATTTTGTCTGGAGTGGCGGAGATTGCCATATTTACTCTAACCATTTTAGTCAAGTCGATGAACAATTAAGCCGAAGCCCAAAAACTCTACCAGAACTTGTGATTAAAAGAAAAGCCGAAAGTATCTTTGACTATAATTTTGATGACTTCGAATTCTCTAATTATATCCATGATGCGCCGATTCCTGCCCCTGTTGCAGTCTAAATTGAAATAATATTTATGGAAAAGTTGCAAAAAAACATTGACTATAAGTTCAAAAATATCAGCTTACTCAAGAAAGCCTTAACACACAGGAGTGTTGGCAAACAAAACAATGAAAGGCTGGAATTTTTGGGTGACAGTGTCCTGGGCTCAATTATTTCAAGAGAGCTATTCCAGCGCTTCCCTTCGATTGATGAAGGCCAGTTGTCTCGCCTCCGATCTCATCTGGTTAGAGGACAGACGCTTGCAAAGCTTGCAAAAGAAATTCAACTGTCTGAACAACTGATATTAGGACAGGGGGAACTCAAAAGCGGTGGTTTCTGCAGAGAATCAATACAGGCAGATGCTTTTGAAGCTATTTTGGGGGCCATTTTTCTCGATTCAGACTATTTGACAGTTAATAGAGTGATATTGAAGCTTTACAAAGAATTGCTAGACCAGGCTAATCCTGAGGAGTCACATAAGGATTTTAAGACTCAGTTACAGGAAGCTTTGCAAAAGAGAGGCTCTGACCTGCCGCAATATGACTTAATTGAAACTAGCGGAAAAGACCATAACGCTGTTTTCTCCGTACAATGCTCTCTAGCCAATGAAAACATACAAGTTGAAAAAAGTGCAAAAAGCATAAAAAGAGCGGAACAAGCTTGCGCTGAAGCTCTTCTAGAAAAGCTGTCAATGTTATGAGCTTCCAGTCCGGTTTTGTAGCTGTAGTTGGAAGACCAAATGTTGGTAAATCTACCCTTATCAACGAGTTTGTAGGACAAAAAATTTCTATCACTTCGCATCGACCTCAGACAACTAGGCACCGAATCAATGCCATAGATACTCAACATAAATACCAGATGGTTTTTGTCGACACTCCGGGCATCCATGTCGGAGATAAAAAAGCCATCAATTCATATATGAATAGAGCTGCTAGCTCAAGTTTTTCTGAGGTAGACATAGTACTGTGGGTTGTCGAGGTTGGAAAATGGACAAAGGAAGACGAGAGAGTTCTAGAGCATGTTAATAAAGCCGATATTCCAGTTATTCTTTGTGTCAACAAAATTGACAAACTAAATAGCAACGATCTTGTTTTGCCTTATCTAGAGAAAATAAAAGAAAAAGTCAAGGTAAACGAAGTGTTCCCGCTCTCTGCATTTCAACTTTCAGATACAAAAACTTTAAAAAAGTTGATACTCAAATACCTGCCTGAGCAAAATGCACTATACGAAAAAGATTATATAACTGACCGTTCGGAGCGCTTTATTGTAGCTGAATTCATTCGCGAAAAATTAATGAGAAACCTCTCTAGCGAGATACCTTATGAATTAACTGTTGAGATTGAAAAGTTCGATTTGGATGGGAAAATGTATCGAATCGCTGCCAGGATTTTTGTTGACAAGGCATCACAAAAAAGCATAGTCATTGGACACAAAGGTCAAATGCTTAGAAAAATAGGCGAGGAGTCGCGGCTGAGCATCGAAGGCTTTTTAGAAAGCAAAGTTTTTTTAGAATTATGGGTTAAGGTTAAGCAGGGCTGGTCTGATGACAAAAGGGCGCTAGCTTCTTTGGGTTATGACTAATATTGAGTTGACACCGGCCTTTTTAATTCATCGAAGAACATTTCAAGGTAGTTCTCTATTGCTAGACTTTATAGTTCGAGATTTCGGAAAAACAAGATTGGTCGCTCGTAGCGCGAGAAAAAACAAAACCTCGTTTCAGATGTTTCAACGCCTCAATATTTCCTATAAAGGGAGAGGAGAACTTAAATCACTAACGCATTGGGAGGCCAACGATATACCTAGACGTCTTATAGGTAACGACCTAGTTCTAGGTCTCTACGCCAATGAACTGTTGTCTCGGTTATTGACAGACAATGAATCACACCAAAAACTGTTTGATGAATATTATAGCTTCATTAATAATATTAGCGATCAAGCTAAACCTGAAAAAGAATTCTCTTTAAGATTGTTTGAAAACCTTCTGCTTGAAGAGATTGGTTACGGGTTAGAATTCAAAGTAGACTCTCTAGGAAATAAAATTGAACCTAATCTCAGCTATCGATTTGATGGCTACGAAGGTTTGATTGTAAGTGAAAATGGTAAAATATCAGGCAAAACGCTGCATCAATTAGATAGTCGATTTGACTCTAGACCAAACCCTAATCAATTAGCTGTTTTGAAAAAATTAAACCGTGTAAGATTACAAACCCTTTTGGGGGGAAAGCCACTTAAAAGTAGAGAACTATTTATTGCAAATTAATTATTGATTATGAGTATTTATTTAGGCGTTAATATTGATCATATTGCCACACTAAGAGAGGCTAGAGGCACTATCTATCCAAGCCCACTAGAAGCGGCTCTGATTTGTGAAAACAGTGGAGCTGACAGCATTACACTCCATCTACGTGAAGATAGAAGGCATATTCAGGATAGAGATGTTGAGGAAATTCGTAGCTCACTCAAAACAAAAATGAATCTAGAAATGGCTGCAACTAATGAAATGTTAGCAATTGCTCGACAAATCAAGCCACAAGACTGCTGCCTAGTTCCAGAAAAAAGGGAGGAGCTTACTACTGAAGGTGGATTAGATGTGGCTTCACAAATATCTCGCATGACAGAAGTTTGCCAGCAATTGAATGAAGAAAACATTAGAACGTCTCTATTTATTGACGCTGATATAAAACAAATCGATGCTGCAATGAGTTGCGGCGCACCCGTCATTGAAATTCATACAGGTCATTATGCGGATTCTACAACCGCCGAAGAACAGGCTGACAAATACACTCAAATCAAGAAAGCTTGTAAATATGCGCATGGACTGGGTTTACAGGTCAATGCAGGCCACGGATTAACTATTCAAAACACTAAATTGATTGCAGAAATTAATGAAATTGTAGAACTGAACATAGGTCACTCTATTGTAGCTAGATCTGTTTTTATTGGTTTAGCGAATGCAGTTAGCGAAATGAAGGCATTAATGCTTGAGGCTAGAGATATATGATTTATGGCATTGGCACTGATATAGTTAACATTGACAGGGTGTCTCATATCCTCAATAAGAATCGTGACGGCTTCATAAAAAGGGTCTTGACAGAACATGAAACAGCTCTATTTACTAACAAGGCAGATAATGCTGCGTATTGCGCAAAGCGTTTTGCTGCCAAGGAAGCCTTTGCAAAAGCGCTTGGCACTGGAATCGGAAAGGTGGTTAGTTTCCAAGATTTGACCGTTAGAAGTAACGAAAACGGCAAACCATACTTCATCCCCAGCGAAAAATTAAGGCAATACTTAATTGAAAAAAACATCACAAAAGCACACCTGAGTATCTCAGATGAGACCAAGAATGCTATTGCATTTGTTATTTTGGAGTTGGAGAATATAGACAGCTAGGTGCTGCAATCAAAATCGATAGATTAGAATGGTATATCGTCTTCGAACTCTTCTTGTGCGACAGGGGTAATGCTCGGCTCAGGCTCGCTAGGTTTTGAATCGGCTTTTTCATTGGAAGGAGCGCTTGGTGGATTAGAACCTGCACCATCTCTCCTGTCAAGCATTTGTAGCGTTCCATTAAAACCGCTTACCACCACTTCAGTAGTGTAACGGTCTTGACCGTTTTGATCCTGCCATTTACGAGTTTGTAGTTTTCCTTCGACATAAACTTTGGACCCTTTGTCTAAATATTGTCCCGCAATTTCAGCCAATTTACCAAACAAACTTACGCGATGCCATTCTGTTCTTTCTTGTTTTTCACCGGAGTTTTTATCTGTCCAAGACTCACTTGTTGCGACAGAAAGATTGGTAATTGCATTGCCATTTGAGGCATATTTAAGTTCAGGTTTTGCGCCTAGGTTGCCAACTAATATCACTTTATTAATGCCTGCCATAACTATTTCTCCGCTTTGTTGTCGTTTTGTGGCAAAGTTAAGATAACAAGCCACCAAATAATTGCCATAAATATGGTAAATAAGAATACACTATTTAGGCTGAAAATGTCATAAATCAAACCGCCAATCGCCCCTCCAAAAAAGGTACCTAAAAATTGTGAAGTTGAAAAAACCCCCATCGCTAAACCTCTCTTTGAAGAACTTGCGGTTCTAGATAAAAGAGAAGGTAGAATTGCCTCAATTGTATTAAATGCAACAAAGAACAACGATAATACTATAAGGAATATGTTGAAGTTAAGTTTTAATTCATAAAATAATAATTGGCTAATTATCAATAAAGCAATTGAAATAAGCAAAATGAGTTTTGTTTTTTGCAATTTTTCTGCAAGAATTATTAACGGAATCATGCCCACAAATGACATCATCATAGCAGGCAAGTAAAGTTTCCAGTTGTCCGCTATGTTAATAATGTTGTTTTCAACGAGTAGCAATGGCATTACAATAAAAGCACTAGCAAGCATTAAGTGCAAAATGAATCCGCTAAAATCAAGCCGTAATAATTTTGGATTCAAAATCTTCTTAAATTCTTCAATCGATAATCGATAATAATTAATTGGCTTTGTATGTGGCAAACTAGCAACTATAGTCAGTGAGATGACAGAAAGAAGGGCTATACTCCAAAAAATTCCTGAAAGGCCTGCTATTGAAGCAATTGTTGGACCAATAAGAAGTGAAAGCATAAAGGCAAGACCAATCTGAAAACCAACAAAAGCATTCGCCTTTGAACGATTTTCCTCAGAAATTGAGTCTGCTAAAAATGCCATTAGAACTGCTGAAATTGCTCCGCCACCCTGAAGGGCCCTACCTAGAATAACGTAGATAATATCTGTAGAAATAGCGGCTAAAATACTGCCCAAAAAAAACAAGCAAAGACCGATATATAGTAAAGGTTTTCTACCAAACCTGTCAGATAGATAGCCAAAAGGTATTTGGAAAAATGCCTGTGTAAGACCATAAATCCCTATCGTCAATCCAATTAAAAAGGGTGTGGTGTTTTGATACTCGTTGGTTGCATATACACTGATTACTGGAAACAGCATAAACAAGCCCAGCATTCTTGTTGCCATAACCAATGAAACTTTAAAAGCAACACTTCGCTCAATTGAATCCATATTTAATCTATAAATAGAATTAATCTAAGCTGTATCTAGGGCTATAGTTAGGATAGCTAGCTGTCAATATAGCTCTCGTATCTTGAGCAAGTTTTGAAGCTAAAATCTCATCATAGTTACGAGCCATGAGATGAAGAGCGTCAGGAATAGAAGGCGTATTAGGATAGTATTCGATTAAATATTTACAGCGATTTATAGCCGCTATAAAGGAGTTATTTTTTGTGTAATATATAGCCACATATAGTTCATGCCTTGCTAGAACATTTTTAAGCTGAATTAACTTATTTTTCGCCTCTTCAGAATATTTAGAGGCAGGAAATGTGTCAATCAATAATTTATAGTAGTCATAAGCATCACGAACACTTTGGACGTCTCTTTGCGCACTGTCAGTTACAATTTCATCTAGTATTGAACTGGACTGATCTTCGGCGATAACTCCTCTTAAATAATAGGCATAAGGAGTGGTAGAGTGAGCAGGATAGAGATCAATATACGAATTTAACTCTAGTAATGCACGTGTATATTCTTTGCGTTTAAATAAATAATAAGCAATATCCAATCGGGCCTGTATTGAATATTTTGATCCTGGATAAGCAGCTATTATAGTTTCTAAATGTTCGATGGCTTGGTTTGTGGAACCAGCATCTTGTCTTTCTTGGGCAAGTTCATATAAAGCTTTAGGGGTTAATCCATCAGCAACAAGATCTTTGGCTTTATCTTTCGTAAATAAACTACAGCTGCTCAAGAATATAAGAGATATTAAAGATATTGTTAAGGTTTTTTTCATGCAAGTATTGCTTAAGAATTGATTAAATAAATGCATTATACTAGGCTGTAGAGCCTATAGAAACCTTTGTATAATCTAGAACCATTTATTCCAATAAGCTTATAATAATATCAATTTAATCGTAATATTATTTAGGCAATGGCAATCACGTTTTTTCATAAAAAAACTCTAATTAGCGATCTTCAGAAGGTATTGGAAAATTATCTTACTAAAGATGAGATTGACTTAGTAAAGAAAGCTTATAAAGTTGCAAAAATTGCCCATGAAGGGCAGTACAGACAATCTGGTGAGCCCTATATACACCATCCCCTTGCTGTCGCCTTAATACTTGCAGAACTAGAGCTCGACTATTACTGTATCGTTGCCGCCATCTTGCATGACTGTATCGAGGATACAATAGTAACAAAAGAGGAAATATCTGAAACTTTTGGAGAACAGATAGCACATATAGTTGAAGGGGTGTCAAAGTTAACAAACCTTGAATTTACTTCTAGCTCACAACAACAGGCGAGCAATTTTCAAAAATTGTTTTTTGCAATGTCTAAAGATATGCGTGTAATGGTTATTAAGCTTGCAGACCGACTTCACAATATGCGCACAATTGACTCAGTAAGTCCTGAAAGGCAGATACAAAAAGCCAAAGAAACCGCTGAACTTCACGCTCCTATTGCACGTCGACTCGGCCTTCACGGCATCAGAGTGGAATTGGATGATTTATGTTTTCAAACGATTCACCCTAACAGATATGGAGTTCTTAAAAGAAAAATCAAGAATCAATACGGCAATCAAAAGAAAATGATCTCAACAATTAAAACTGAGATTGAGAATAGACTTAAATCTGTAGGTGTAAATGGCGATGTAGAAGGGCGTCAAAAACAACCTACCAGTGTTTACAACAAAATGAAAACGAAGTCATTGAAGTTCTCTGAAGTCCTTGATATGTATGCATTTCGTGTCATAGTTGAAAATACCCGGCAGTGCTATCAGGCTTTGGGCATACTACACAGTCTGTATAAACCAATTCCTTTGAAATTCAAAGACTATATTGCCACCCCAAAACCTAACGGCTATCAGTCGATTCATACAGTTTTATTGGGTCCTAGAAAAATGTTTATTGAAATGCAAATTCGTTCAAAAGAAATGCATTTTATTTCCGAGTATGGAATTGCTGCACATTGGCACTATAAAAATACAAAAAAGCCATCAGAAAAACTCGCTAGAAATTGGTTAGGTTCTCTGCTTGATATTCAGCAAAACTCTGATTCATCAGTCGATTTTCTTGAAAGCACTAAGGCGGACTTGTTTTCCAATGAAGTTTTTATTTTTACTCCTGCAGGAAAAATTATTCAGTTGCCATTAAGATCGACAGTACTTGATTTTGCTTATGCTGTACATACTAATGTCGGCAAGAGAACTCAAAAAGCAACTATTAACGGCAATCCAGCAGAATTAGAAACGGAATTGATGTCCGGTCAGACAGTCGAAATTATAACAAGCCGTTTAGTTAAGCCTAGCCCTAAATGGCTCGATATAGTAACCACTTCTAAAGCTAAATTTGCTATCAAAGCGCAATTAAAAGAAAACTCTAAATCAGAATTAGCTAAATTAGGCAAGCACTTAGTTACAGATGCGCTCAATCTTCATAAAATAGAGATTTCCGACATTTCTAAAGAAAGATGGAAGGAATGTTTAAAAGAGCTCCTCTGCAAAACACGAAAAGAGCTATATATCAAGGTTGGCTTATCAGAGATTTTTGTAGCTGTAGTTGTAAACAAATTAATTCAAGGCATCAGTGAAACAACCATAAATTCAATTACAATACAAAAAACAAAAGGGATGGCAATAAACTTTGCGCATTGTTGCTATCCAATTCCCGGTGACGAAGTAACAGGCATATTGACTACAAGCAAAGGCATGGTAATGCATCGTTCAAACTGCACTAACATGTTGCATCTCAAGCAGAAAAGCCCCCAATGGATGGAGATTGATTGGGATGCAGATGATAAAGAGCTCTTTGAAGTTTCTATCAGCTGCCTAGTTGATAACCATAGCGGAACATTAGCGACTATAGCCAATACATTGGCTGAGTTAAGAGTCAATATTGAGCACATAGTGCAAAGAGACAAGCCCCAAGCAAAAAAATCCATTGATTTGATTATTTTGGTTTCAAATATTGTTCAGCTTAATAACGTACTGGACAAGTTAAGTGAATTACCCCATATTATTTCACCCTCTAGAAATTAACTAAAAAAACAATACTAAATAGAGTCTCAATTGATTAAAATGACGTTTACAAATTATTTAGTCCTTTAATTAATTATGAATTGGACCGACTCTTTAGAAATAGCCATTGCCCTTGAAGAAACTCATCCCCAAATTGATCCAAAAAATATTAATTTTGTTGACCTGCGTCAATTTGTAAGCGAATTAGATGCATTCGAAGAGGGCAGCTCTCGCTGTGGCGAAAGAGTTCTTGAGGCAATTCAAATGCACTGGATTGAGGAAAAAAATGAATTACATTAAGTCTAGCTTATTACTGCTAACTCTAGTATCTTCAATTGCTCACGCCCTTTTAGAAGTAAATATAATAAAATCCCAAGAAGACTCATTCCCTATAGTGATTGCTCCCTTTAAAGCTGGAGGCGGGGCCGACAGTGGTGCAATCATTGCCAATATTATTAGAGATAACTTAAACCGTTCTGGTCAATTTAATGCTATCAGCACCTCTAAACCGATCACAAACCAAATTGACTTTAATTACTGGAAAAAACAAAAAAAAGATGCCATCGTATTTGGAAGGGTTGAAAAGGTTAGCGAAAAGGTATTTAATCTCTTTCTATATGTCTATGATGTTTACTCTCAAAAGCAGCTTTATGCCGAAAAACTAGCAATTCACACTACTGGTACTAGAAGAATTGCACATTATTTGAGTGACATAATTTACTATACTTTACTCGGACAGAAAGGATCTTTTGACACTAGGCTGACATATGTAACAGTGAGCGAAGATGAAAAGAAGGGGACAACATACTATCAACTTGAAATTTCTGATTCAGACGGACATAACCCGCAAACGGTTGTTAAATCTCGTTATCCATTACTGTCCCCCGCTTGGTCTCCTGATCAAAATAAAATTG
>CAJWNF010000015.1 GCA_913044155.1 uncultured Gammaproteobacteria bacterium | reverse complement strand
TTTTCTTGATCAAATACTAAAATAAGCACCTAAGATACAAAGTATTGCTGAAAAATCTTTATCGTCGACTTAACATCTTTCTCCGAAATGCCAAGATGGCAAACTATTCTCCCCCTGTCAAGGCTGGCAATCCTTATATGATTATCAAATAAATACCGCTCTAAAGATGCTCGATGCTGCTTTGGACAATTAACAAAAAGCATATTGGTTTGGTTTTTACCGTAATCCACTTCTAACTCTGGTATTTCGGATAAGCCCTGAGCCAAAAGCTTTGTATTTTCGTGGTCTTTTTGAAGTCTTGTAATATTGTTTTTTAGGGCATACATTCCGCACGAAGCAATAACACCAACCTGTCTCATGCTGCCACCTAGGATTTTTCTTATGCGTTTGGCTTTTGCAATTACTTCATTGCTGCTCACCAGTAGCGATCCTACTGGAGCACCTAAGCCTTTCGATAAACATATAGAAACACTGTCACAATTTCTGGTTAATTCTTTTAGGGACAAGCCACTATGAATATGGGCATTAAATAATCGAGCGCCATCTAGGTGGACACTTAAGCCCCCGTCATGAGCGGCTTTTGCTAGGGCATCAATTTGTTTTTGCGGCTGCACCTGTCCTGATACAGTATTTTCTAAGCAAAGCAACTTAGTAACAGCATAATGAGGGTCGTCTTCTTTGATTTGTGACACCATATCATCTAATATCAAACCGCCGTTTTCATTCATGTCGATAGGACAAATACCTACTCCACCAAGAACCGAAGCGCCACGAGCTTCGTCGAGATTGGCATGGTAGTCTCTTCCAATGAGTACCTCATCTCCACGTTGGCAGTGAGACAAAATCGCTGTTAGATTGCTTTGTGTACCACTGGGAAAAAATAAACTTGCCTCTTTACCTAAGAGTTCTGCCGCGTATTGTTGGAGCTCTAAAACCTCAATGTCTTCCTCGTAAACATCGTCTCCAAGTTTTGCTGTTTGGATGGCTTGAAGCATTTCTAAACTTGGCATTGTGACGGTATCACTTCGAAAATCTATATATCTATCATGACTGTATTCAGACAAAATAGCGCTATTATCGTAATTATTTGTCATTTAATCTTCTTTCTAGTTCTCAATAATGACTAAAACGGTTTAACAACAGTAAGGATGATAATACCAATGAGTAGTGGAAGTGGAGCTTCATTAAACCAACGATAGAAAGTATCTGATCGGGTATTTCTGTCCTCTGCAAAAACACCTACCAAATAGCCACAGTAGAAATGATATACAATCAATAACGCTACTAATACTAGCTTGGCTTCAAGCCAATACTGATTGCTATAGGCTTCCCAGGCATAGTTTTGTACCATCCATAAACCAAACACGGTTGTAACTATAAAGCTCGGCATCATAATGCCTCTATAGAGTCTTCGCTCCATTAACTTGAAGCGCTCAATGCTGATCTCATCATCCGCCATAGAATGATAGACAAACAGTCGTGGCAAGTAAAACATGCCAGCAAGCCACGAAATGAATCCAATAATATGTATAGCCTTAACCCAAAGCATCAAAACTCCAGAAAATAGTTACATAATACCGTTTCAATAACATAAAAATGTATAAGATTAATTAAAGAAGTTATGTGAAACTATCAGCTATTGATTTGCATTTCTCTTGCTTAATGACATAGTAAAATTTGCCTACCATTTAAAATTAGATCAGTATGCTCAACTTTTTTAAAAAAAATCAAAACAAGGATATACAAACTGATACAAATAAAGCGACCCTAAAAGACAGGCTGTCTAAATCAAAGCGCCGCCTTGGAGACGGACTTTCTTCAATACTGATTGGCAAAAAGCAAATTGATGACGAACTGTTGGATGAGTTAGAAATGCTTATGATAAGCGCTGATATAGGAATTCAAACAACCGACAAAGTCATCGAATCGGTCCGAAAGAAGGCTTCTCGCAAAGAGCTCAAAGATGGCGACAGCCTGTATCAATTAATTAAAATTGAGTTAGAAGATATCCTTGTACATGACAGCATATTGCAGCCAGTTAGTGACAACACTTTTGTGATTCTTGTTGTTGGAATCAATGGAGCAGGCAAAACCACCACGATAGGTAAGCTTGCTAAAGCATTTCAAAGTCAAGGAAAAACTGTGATGCTAGCTGCAGGGGATACTTTTCGTGCGGCTGCGGTAGAACAGCTCCAGGTATGGGGCGAAAGAAATAATATCCCTGTGATTGCACAAAAAACTGGAGCTGACGCTGCTTCTGTTGTCTATGATGCTTATCAATCTGCTATAGCAAAAAAAATTGACGTACTTATTGCTGATACAGCTGGCAGGCTTCATACTCAAGATAATTTGATGAAAGAGCTGGAAAAAATAAAACGGGTATTAAAGAAGCATAACGAAAATACACCGCACGAAACTATGCTGGTTATTGATGGCAGCTCGGGACAAAATGCCCTCCAACAAGCGAAGGAGTTTCACAAATCCATCGAGCTCTCAGGAATTACTGTAACCAAGCTCGATGGCACTGCTAAAGGCGGCATTTTGTTTGCAATATCTGACGCTCTAAAACTGCCTATCCGTTTTATTGGCGTTGGCGAAGCTGTTGACGACCTTAAACCTTTTGATGCTGAGGAGTTTGTCAAAGCACTTTTTGATTAACCAAGATAAAACTGGAAAAAGAAAATATCGACTAGCTCAAAATAAGCATTTTTCTAGTCATGCATTTTCAAGCAAAGCTTTTGCACCCATAGTTATTAGTTTGTTAGCTACTGATTCTCCTAAAACCTTTGATTCAGAAGTACTTCCGGTGCTTTTTGCTCTTAGAATTTCTCCTGACTGAACATTTCCAACCATCCCTTGAAGTGTTAGCTCTTCTCCATCAATAGTGGCGTAGCCCGCAATAGGAACTGAGCAGCCACCTTCTAGTCTGACATTCATGGCTCTTTCAGCCAAAACAGTGGTTGTCGTTTTAATGTCGATTAGTGGGCCGATTAGCTCTTTGACGTCCTTATCATCTTTTCTAATCTCTATTCCTAAAGCCCCTTGACCAACTGCAGGCAAACAGGTCTGTGCATCAATGGTCTTTGTAATCCTGTCTTCAAGTCCTAATCGTATAAGACCGGCGCAAGCCAAAATAATGGCGTCATATTTACCACTGTCTAGCTTCATTAATCTTGTATTCACATTGCCACGTAAATCAAGTATTGTCAAATCTGGTCTAATCGACTTTATTTGCACTATACGGCGCAAACTGCAAGAACCAACCCTCGCTCCTTGAGGAAGCTCATCTAAATGATTAAAGTTATTTGATACAAATGCGTCAAATGGATTCTCTCGTTTTAATATTGCACCTAATTCGAATTCATTTGGCATTGTATACGGCACATCTTTCATTGAGTGGACAGCGATATCAGCCCTACCCTCCAATATGCCGATTTCAAGCTCTTTAATGAACAAACCTTTACCGCCAACTTTTGATAAGGGAATATTTTGCAATCGATCGCCCTCGGTACTCATCTTTACCAACTCAACCTTAAGTTCAGGGCTATAGAATTGAAGTTGTGACTTAACAAAGTCTGCTTGCCAAAGAGCTAAAGGACTTTTACGTGTAGCAATTCTTAGTATTTTATCCATGAGCTAAATTCAAATTTTAATGCCATTGCCATTTTATCGAGTCTTAGTTCGCAATATCCATTAATAAGATAATAAATATCCAAATCTAAAAACAAAATCGCTATATTTTATTAACCGATATGTCAGTATTTATAATATTTTCAACAATTTAACCTCGATATAGTGGAATAATGTGCTCTGTAATTAATAATTTGCTTTAATTTATAATCAATAACAACAAAATGAAGTCTGAAACTAACAATTTATGGGGTGGCCGCTTTAATGAAGCGACTGACGCTTTTGTAAAAATTTTTAGCGCCTCAGTTTCTTTCGATAAAATTCTCGCTTTTTATGATATCGAGGGCTCACTAGCGCATGCAACTATGCTTAGTGAGATAGGTGTATTGACTAGTAATGAATTAAAGCAAATATCAAAAGGCTTGGACCAAATTAAGCATGAAATAACCAATGACCAATTTGAATGGTCTATTGATTTGGAAGATGTACATATGAATATTGAAGCTCGGTTGACTGAAATCTGTGGTGAACCAGGTAAAAAAATGCACACAGGTCGTTCACGAAACGACCAGGTAGCGACTGATATTCGGCTCTATCTTCGTGACCAAGTTCGCAACATTACCAATGAAATTGAACGATTACTGAATGCTCTACTTGATCTTGCAGATCAAGAAAAGGAAACCATTATGCCTGGCTTTACTCACCTTCAGGCTGCCCAGCCTGTGAGTTTTGGTCACCACTTATTGGCTTACTTTGAAATGTTCAAGCGTGACCATGACCGCTTGCAAGATGGATATAAACGAATAAATATAATGCCGTTAGGAAGTGCCGCTCTTGCAGGAACCAGCTACCCTATAAATCGTCAACGGACAGCTGAAATACTTGGTTTTGACGGTATATCAAATAATTCAATCGATGCAGTCAGTGACCGCGACTTTGCCATTGAATTCGCATCCAATGCTAGCCTTATTATGACGCATCTTTCTCGATTTTCCGAAGAGCTTGTTCTTTGGTCGAGTGCGCAGTTTGATTTTATTTCTCTGCCAGAAAGTTTTTGTACTGGTTCATCAATAATGCCTCAAAAGAAAAACCCTGATGTTCCTGAACTGGTTCGAGGTAAAACTGGTCGAGTTACTGGAAATTTAATATCACTTTTGACATTAATGAAAGGCCAACCTTTGGCATACAACAAAGACAACCAGGAAGATAAAGAGCCGTTGTTTGATAGCGTTGAAACCGTAAAAAATTGTCTTCACGTTTTTGCTGATATGGTTCCAACCATTAAAGCTAATAAAGACAATATGTATCAATCGGCACTCAAAGGCTATACTACAGCAACTGATTTAGCTGATTATCTTGTAAAGAAGGGGTTGGCTTTTAGGGATGCTCATGAAGTAGTTGGTAAAGCGGTTTCTTACGGACTTAAAGAAAATAAAGACTTGAGCGAATTTACTATTGATGAGCTTAAAAACTTTAATTCGTTAATTGAAAAAGATGTTTTTGATGTAATCTCCTTAGAGGGCTCTATCAATGCTCGCAACCATTTAGGTGGAACATCACCAAAACAAATCTCAATAGCTATTAAAAAAGGACGTAAATCCATTAAGTAATGCGCATCGTTTTTGCAGGAACGCCTAAATTTGCTGTCGAATCTCTAGCTATTCTTCATAAATCTGATCATGAGATAATTGCTGTCTATTGTCAACCCGATAGACCGAAAGGAAGAGGAAAAGTTTTAACTGCTTGCCCAGTAAAGCTTTATGCAGAACAACATAATTTGTTAGTCATCCAGCCAGAAGACTTTAGTAATGGGCAAAACCAAAAGGAATTTGCCTCTCTAAACCCTGATGTTATGGTTGTTGCTGCGTATGGTCAAATACTACCAATTAATACACTGCAAACGCCAAAGTTTGGATGTATTAATATTCACGCATCCCTTCTGCCCCGATGGAGAGGAGCAGCGCCTATTGAGAGAGCCATTCTTTCAGGTGACAAAGAGACTGGAATCTCAATAATGCAAATGAATGAAGGTTTAGATACAGGAGATGTGTTGCTTACACAAAAACATTTAATTTCAAACAATGAGACGTCTCAATCACTCACTGAATCCTTATCATCCATAGGAGCTGAATTGATTCTTGAAACTTTAGATCGACTTAATGAATTGCCTGCCATCCCACAAAATAATGATGATGCAACTTATGCAAAGAAGATTTCGAAAGTTGAAGCTCAAATAGATTGGAGTCAAAGCGCAGAAAATATAAGCCTTATGATTAGAGCTTTCAATCCGCGGCCTATAGCTAAAACTAATGCAAAAGCCAAACAATTTGAAAAAAAAGTTATTAGAATTATTGAGGCTGAGACAGTTCAGTATGAGTCTTCAAAAACTCCTGGCACAATAGTTGAGTTAGGCAAAGGAATCTGTTATGTTGCAACTGGAAATGGTATTTTGAATTTAATAAAAGTACAACTTACTGGGAAAAATAAAGTTTCAATTAAAGACTTTAATAATGCTTATCAATTAATTAAACTTAACTAATATAGCTCTAAGAATCGTAACCCTTCAAAATATATTCCAGATTTAAAGTTATTATTAAATTTAGTTGCTGCCAATAAAGTTTAACTGCCTCCATGCCTCATAAGCAACAATAGAGACACAATTTGATAAATTTAAACTCCTTGAACCCTCCTGCATTGGTAAGGTTATTCCTTGGTATTGATCTAGTATTTCTTTTGGCAAACCTCTAGTTTCTGGACCAAATAAAAAAGAGTCATTTTTTTGATATTCAACTTCAGAATAGTTTTTATCTACTTTTGAGCTAACTGCAAAAATTCTTTTAGGTTTTGCTATATTCAAATATTCTTGAAAATTTTCATATTCAAATACTTGTGCTAATTCTTTATAGTCAAGTCCTGCCCTTCGAAGTTTTTTATCGTCCATCTCAAATCCGAAAGGTTTAATTAAATGTAGGCCTATACCCATATTGGCGGATAGTCGGATTATGCTTCCTGTGTTGCTTGGTATCTCAGGCTGAAATAATACTAAATTTAACATAATAATATTTATTAATGCACTTGAAATGAATTAATCATCCCATAGATAGTAAGTAATTAAATAATAATAACTAATATAAACTCTATGAATATTGATAAATTAACAACTCAATTTCAACAAGATTTAGCATCAGCGCAATCTCTTGCTAACTCTCATAATCATAGTGTAATCGAGTCGCTACATGTCTTAAGTTGTATGCTTCAGGATAATTCAAGTACTGTTAGCAATCTACTTGCTGCATGCAAGGTCGATAATGCCAAGCTGAAAAATGAAGTGGATAATAAAATCAAACTGCTGCCAGCACTGGATAAACCGACTGGAGATATAAATATATCTCAAAATCTGTTGAGATTACTCAATCAAACAGACAAATTAGCTCAAGACAAAGGTGACAATTACCTTTCTACAGAGCTATTTTTGTTGGCAACAATCAAAAGCAACGACCAGGCAGCAGCAATATTAAAAGATTTTGGTGTTAATGAAAAAAAATTACATTCAGAAATTGATAACCTTAGAGGAAACGAAAAAGTGAATGATCAAAATGCAGAAACTCAAAGAGAGTCACTCAAGAAATATACATTAGACCTTACGGAACAAGCAAAAAAAGGGAAACTAGACCCTGTAATTGGTCGTGATGGTGAAATTCGACGCGCAGTTCAAGTATTGCAACGCCGTACAAAAAACAACCCGGTACTTATTGGTGAGCCAGGTGTAGGCAAGACTGCAATCATTGAAGGATTAGCTCAACGTATTATTAATGGCGAGGTTCCAGAAGGACTTAAAGGTAAACGTGTCCTTGCTTTGGATATGGCTGCTCTTGTCGCTGGCGCTAAATATCGTGGTGAATTTGAAGAGCGTTTAAAGGCAGTACTTAAGGAGCTTGAATCTGAACAAGGTCAGGTTATCCTATTTATCGATGAACTCCATATTGTTGTTGGCGCTGGAAAGACTGAAGGTGCGATGGATGCAGGAAATATGCTTAAACCAGCTTTAGCTCGAGGCGAACTTCATTGTATAGGTGCAACCACTCTTAACGAGTACCGTCAATTTATCGAGAAAGATTCAGCACTCGAGAGACGCTTTCAGAAGGTTCTTGTTGATGAACCAAATGAGGAAGACACAATAGCAATACTTAGAGGTCTCAAAGAGCGCTATGAGGTGCACCATGGTGTTGAAATAACTGATCCAGCAATTATAGCTGCAACAAAATTATCGCAACGCTATATTAGTGATAGAAAATTGCCTGATAAGGCGATAGATTTAATAGACGAGGCCGCCTCTCAAATAAGAATGGAAATTGACTCAAAGCCAGAGTCGATGGACAAGCTTGACCGTAAATTAGTACAACTTAAAATTGAAAGAATGGCTTTAAAAAAAGAAAAAGACAAAGCGTCAAGGAAAAGACTTGACGAATTAGAGTCAAATATAAAAACATTCGAAAAAGAATATAGCGATCTTGACGAAGTATGGAGTAGAGAAAAACTAAAGGTCCAGGATTCTCAAAATCTAAAAGAAGAGTTAGAGAAAGCAAAAAACAATCTTGAAATAGCGCAAAGAAAAAACGATTTAGCAAAAATGAGTGAACTTCAATATGGAATTATTCCTGAATTAGAAGATAAAATTTCTCAAACTGATAATAGTGAAAATTACCATATGAAGCTGCTTCGAAATACGGTGACAGAAAAAGAAATTGCTGAAATTGTAGCGCGTTGGACAGGTATTCCTGTTGACAAAATGATGGCTGGTGAAAAAGAAAAATTATTAAAAATGGAAGATATATTACATCAACGAATAATTGGCCAAGAAAAAGCAGTTAAGATTATTTCAGATGCTGTACGTAGAGCTCGCGCAGGACTTTCTGAACCTGGAAGGCCTGATGGCTCTTTCTTATTTATGGGCCCAACTGGAGTTGGTAAAACTGAATTAACGAAAGCACTTGCAGACTTTCTTTTTGATACCGATCAGGCAATTATTCGAGTTGATATGAGTGAATATATGGAAAAGCACTCTGTTGCCAGAATGATTGGCGCTCCTCCAGGCTATGTTGGCTATGAACAGGGTGGAGTCTTGACCGAGGCTGTTAGGCGCAAACCTTACTCAATAATTTTACTAGATGAAATTGAAAAAGCACACCCAGACGTATTTAATATACTTCTTCAAGTGCTTGATGATGGTCGTCTAACTGATGGTCAAGGTAGAACAGTAGACTTTAACAATACAGTTATAGTTATGACTTCAAATTTGGGTTCGGATATTATTCAGGAAAATCCAGGAAAAGATATAAAAAATGAGCTGAATGGACTATTAAGTAAGCACTTTAAACCTGAATTTATTAATCGAATTGATGAAATTGTTATTTTTAGCAATCTCAATAAATTAGAGATTAAAGGAATCGCAAATCTTGAAATAGAACAACTCAGGTCTAGATTATTTGAAATTGGATTGTCAATAAAAATAAACGATGACATTATTAATCAGATTGTTGAAAATGGATATGACCCAAGCTATGGTGCGAGACCAATCAAAAGAACTATATTGAAATTACTTGAGAATCCGCTTTCTCAAAAAATTCTTTCTGGTGAGTTCGAGTCCGGAGACACTATATTGGTTGAATCAAAAAACGACAAAGTAAGCTTTAGTTCTGAAAAAAATAATTAGTTTGTAATTACCTGATCATTTCATCGCATTGTAAAACCGGCAAATTGATATAATAGCCGCGTTATGCATGAATACAAAAAAATTATTGGGAATGGTCTGTGGAAGAATAACCAGGCATTGGTCGCATTACTAGGCTTGTGTCCGCTTTTGGCTGTAACCAATAATGTAGTCAATGCTATAACTTTAGGGCTAGCAACAACTTTCGTTCTTGTAGCTTCCAATTTAAGTGTTTCATTATTTCGCAATCACATCAGAAAAGAAGTAAGGATTCCAATATTTGTTTTGTTGATTGCATCCTTCGTAACATTGGTTGACCTCATCATGCAGTCATTCTTTTATGACATGTATTTAATACTTGGCATTTTTGTCCCTCTAAT
>CAJWNF010000014.1 GCA_913044155.1 uncultured Gammaproteobacteria bacterium | reverse complement strand
CACATTCACATGTGGTTTGGTTCTTTCGAATTTTTCTTTTGACATCTTAATTCCCTTTATTTATTTAATTTTTCAATAACATCATCAGCAACATTTTTTGGTGCTGCTGTGTATTTGCTAAATTCCATCGAATAATTTGCACGACCTTGGGACATTGATCTGAGATCTGTTGCATAGCCAAACATTTCCGCCAATGGAACTTCAGCCTTAATTTGTTTACCAGCTGGTGTATCATCCATCGCACTAACAATACCGCGACGACGGTTTAAATCACCCATAACGTCACCCATGTAATCCTCTGGAGTTATTACCTCTACTTTCATCATTGGCTCTAATAGTTGAGGATTGGCAAGCTTTACACCCTCCCTTAAACACATTGAAGCTGCAATTTTAAAAGCTATTTCGCTTGAGTCCACATCATGGTAAGAGCCATCGTAGACTGTTACCTTCATATCAACTAGCGGGAACCCAGCTATAACACCGTTTTGCATTTGTTCCTGGACACCTTTGTCAACAGCTGGTATGTATTCTTTTGGAATAACGCCACCTTTGATTTCATCCACAAATTCATAACCTGACCCTGGCTCTTGTGGCTCTATCTTTAAATAAACATGACCATACTGACCACGACCACCAGATTGCTTTGCAAACTTGTGTTCTTGTTCAACAAAAGAGGTAATTGTTTCGCGATAGGCAACTTGAGGATTACCAACGTTACAATCGACAGCGAATTCACGCATCATACGGTCAACGATAATATCTAAATGCAGCTCTCCCATCCCGGCAATAATTGTCTGGCCGGATTCTTCATCAGTAGAAACCCTGAATGAAGGATCTTCGTTTGCCAATTTACCTAAAGCAATACCCATTTTTTCTTGGTCGGCTTTAGTTTTAGGTTCAACCGCAACCGCAATTACCGGCTCTGGAAATTCCATTCTTTCAAGAATAATTTTTTCCTTCATATCACACAAAGTATCACCGGTAGTAACATCTTTAAGTCCAATCGCAGCAGCAATATCGCCGGCACGAACTTCCTTAATTTCTTCACGATCATTGGAGTGCATTTGCACAATACGACCAATTCTTTCTTTCTTGTCTTTAGAAGAGTTGTAAACAAAATCACCTGATTTGAGTACACCAGAATAAACCCTGAAGAACGTCAAATTACCAACAAATGGGTCGGTCGCAATTTTGAAAGCCAGAGAAGCAAAAGGTTCATTGTCGTTCGGATTTCTTGGAGCTACAGTTTCATCAGCGTCGTCTAAGATTCCACTGATTGGCTCTACATCTAGAGGTGACGGCATGTACATTATCATTGCATCTAGAACCGCTTGCACGCCTTTATTTTTAAATGCAGAACCACAAAACATTGGAATAATTTCGTTGGCAATTGTTCGCACACGAATGCCTTCAATAATCTCACTTGCAGACAATGTGCCTTCCTCGAGATATTTCTCCATTAGCTCATCATTAGCTTCAGCTGCAGACTCAATCATGAATTCACTCTTCTCGTCAGCTAATCCTTGTAAATCTGCAGGTATGTCTTTAATTTCATAAGTTTCTCCCTGGTCACTCTCATTCCAGTAGATAGCTTTCATTCTAATAAGATCAACTACGCCCTTAAAGGCTTCTTCAGCACCAATAGCAATTTGCATTGGAACTGGATTAGCACCTAGGTGTGATTTAACTTGACCACAAACACGCAGGAAATCTGCACCTGAACGGTCCATCTTGTTAACAAATCCAATTCTTGGAACGTTATATTTATTAGCCTGTCTCCATACAGTTTCAGACTGAGGTTCAACCCCGCCAACCGCACAAAATACTGCACATGCGCCATCTAGTACTTTTAGTGAGCGTTCGACTTCAATCGTAAAGTCAACGTGTCCAGGAGTGTCAATAATATTAATTCGATGATCATCAAACTGACTATCCATACCCTTCCAGAAACAAGTTGTCGCAGCTGAGGTTATAGTAATACCACGTTCTTGCTCTTGCTCCATCCAGTCCATAGTTGCACTGCCGTCATGAACTTCGCCAATCTTATGGGTACGCCCAGTATACAAAAGTATTCGCTCAGTTGTGGTTGTTTTGCCTGCATCAATGTGAGCCATAATACCTACATTGCGGTATCTATCAATTTGAGTATTTCTTGCCATGATTGGATCCTAAATTACCAACGAAAGTGAGCAAAAGCTTTGTTTGCCTCTGCCATTCTATGAACGTCTTCTTTTTTCTTAAAAGCTGAGCCACGATTTTGAACAGCGTCCAGTACCTCACCAGCCAATCTAAGATTCATACCCTTTTCGCCTCGCTTACGTGATGCTTCGATAATCCATCTCATAGCAAGAGCTATCTTTCTATCCGCTCTTACTTCAACCGGGATTTGATATGTCGATCCACCAACGCGACGTGATTTTATTTCCACTTGAGGACCAATATTGTCAAGTGCCTTTTTAAATGTTTCGATCGGCTCTGCATTGCCTTTAGATTCAATCGTATCTAGGGCATCATAGACAATCTTTTCTGCGACAGATTTTTTACCGTCCAACATTAATATATTTACAAACTTTGCTAAGACAAGATCACCATACTTTGGATCTGGCAGTATATCTCTCTTAGGTGCGGCTCTTCTTCTCATATCTGTCTTCTCTTATGATTTATTTTTTTGGTTTTTTAGTGCCATATTTAGAACGACCTTGCTTTCTTCCATCTACTCCGGTCGTATCTAGCGCTCCACGCACTGTGTGATAACGGACACCCGGCAAATCTTTAACACGACCACCACGGATAAGAATCACAGAGTGTTCTTGTAAATTATGACCCTCACCACCAATATAAGTTGTTACCTCTGCAGAATTAGTTAACCTTACACGAGCGACTTTCCTTAGGGCCGAGTTTGGTTTCTTTGGTGTAGTTGTATATACACGCGTACATACACCGCGTTTTTGTGGACAACTATCTAGAGCCGGCACATTACTTTTGGCAATCTTTTTCTTGCGCGGATTGCGTACCAATTGGTTAATTGTTGACATATATTCTCTACTCCGGAGTATTTTCTAATTATTTGCCCCTATGACGCGGACAATAAAGCGAAGAATTATACTTTGGTGTGGATACTAATGTCAATCAATATTAGGTATTTTTTAGAAGATCTTCTAGCAAGGAACTGCAGGCTTTATGGATCATTTGGAAAACTTCTTCAAACTTACCTTCATAATAAGGATCTGGCACGTTTTGAAGATTAATTTCTGGAGCAAAATCAAGCAATAAATTAATTTCGGATTTGCTATCTTGCGGACATATTGATTTCAATATTTCAAGATTATCAATATCCATTGCAATAATATAATCGTAACAATAAAAATCACTTTCATGTACCTGTCTTGCTTTTTGACTCGACAAATCAACGCCATATTGTTTTGCAATTAGTTGAGCTCTACGATCTGGAGAGCTGCCAATATGGTATGCATGAGTACCTGCAGAATCTACCTCAAACTTTTCATAGCATTCACGTTTATCGATCAGTGAACGAAAAGCACCTTCTGCAGTTGGCGACCTACAAATATTGCCCATACAGACGAATAAAATTTTTGTTTTCATCAATATTTTTATTTCGATTACCTAATAACTATCATTATAAAGCCCATGTTTAATAAATAATATTTATAATCTACCTTACGATTACAACATCAAAGAACAGGTAATTTTATTTTGGACAAATCATTAATTGAAATTGCAAAGACAGTTATTCAAGCGGAAACTGACTCTATCTTAAAGCTAAAAAATAGGATTGATAATAACTTCGTTAAAGCTTGTCAACTTCTCGTCTCATGCCAAGGTAAAGTTGTCGTTATTGGCATGGGAAAATCGGGCCATATTGGAAGGAAAATAGCCGCAACACTGGCATCTACAGGTACACCCGCTTTTTTTGTTCACCCTGGTGAAGCCGGACACGGAGATTTAGGTATGGTCAATGCCAATGATGTCTTAATTGTTATTTCGTATTCGGGAGAGTCAGATGAAATAATCGCCTTGCTTCCAGCGATAAAACAACTCAATATTCCCATTCTTGCAATGACCGGTAATACCAAATCAATTATTGCAAAAGTGGCTAACATTCATTTAGATGTTAGCGTTGAACAAGAAGCCTGTCCCCATAACCTTACACCAACATCAAGCACAACAGCGGCCTTAGTGATGGGAGACGCAATCGCTATAACACTCCTAAACGCTCGTGGCTTTACCCCAGAGGACTTTGCAAAATCGCACCCTTCAGGAACACTTGGTAGAAGGTTATTGACCCTGGTTTCATCTATCATGAAGGTTGGTGGTGATATTCCACTAGTTGCAAAAGAAACAACGCTCGTTGAAAGTATTTTGGTGATGAGTCAAAAGTCACTTGGGATGGTCATCATTGCTGATAATGAAGATTCTTTGCAGGGAATTTTTACTGATGGTGACTTAAGACGTGTCTTAGAAAAAAATACCAATATCCAAGACGTTCTTATCAAAGACGTCATGACTCAAGATTGTAAATCTATAGGCCCTGATAAGCCCGCTCTTATAGCCTTTCATATGATGGATGAGAATAGATTAAACTCTTTGCCAGTTGTTGATTCAAACAACCAAGTGATAGGCGCCATTAATATGCATACATTAATGCAAGCAAAAATAATTTAGCTCCTTTTTTACCAAGTGTTATGGTTTTACTATCTTTAATAAGATTCACTTTTTTCATCTTAAAGCAAAATGGATATTAAAACACTATTAAGCGATATCACTAGTACCACTCATTCATTTGAAGTTAGTGGACTATCATTAAATACTCAGAGCCTTCAAAAAGGTGACATTTTTATCGCCTTACAAGGAGAAAAAACACATGGACGAGAATATATCCAAAATGCCATTGACAAGGGTTGTGTTGGAGTTCTAATAGAAGGGTTTGATATTCAGTGTAGTGTTCCTAGTATTCGTATAGATGATTTAAGTTCACATCTTGCAAATCTCGCCAAGTCATTCTACCAACAGGCAAATAATGTAAAGTTAATTGGAGTCACAGGTACTAACGGTAAAACCTCTGTAAGCCTATTTATCTCGCAATTGCTCGAGTTATCAAACGTTAAAACTGGTGTCATTGGAACATTGGGAATAAGCTATTTAGACATAAATACCCGTAATACCACTCCTGATATTTTTACTATTTACAAAACTTTAGAACATTTTGCAAAAATTAATATTGAGATAGCTGTTATCGAAGTCTCATCACATGCATTAATTCAAAATAGAATTGCTGGACTTACCCTTGAACAGGCAATATTTACAAACCTGACCCAAGATCATCTCGACTATCATAAAGATATGAAACAGTATCGCGCAGCAAAAGGCAAGTTATTTAGTGATTACAGCACACAATCTGTCATTGTCAATCGGGATGATGAAAATCATCCCTACTTCATAGAAATTGCCTCTAGTAAAAAAACCTCAACTTATGGATTAGATGATTTCACTAGCATTACTGCCAGTGCAAACGGCTTTATTTGCAACCTTAATAATTGCGTTTTCGAATTGCCCCTACTTGGACGATTTAATTTGTCTAATACATTAGCTGCATTCGCTAGTTTGAAGTCTTTGGGCCTCAGTGATGACTCTATTATCCCAGAGCTTATAAAACTTAAGCCACCAGCTGGCAGAATGGAGAAGTTAAAAAGCAATGATATTTGGATAGATTATGCACATACACCAGATGCCCTCTCAAACGCCTTAGAAACAATAAAATCCCATTGCCCTAAGTCAAAACTAAGAGTGATTTTTGGCTGTGGCGGAGACAGAGATCAAGGCAAAAGAGCTAAAATGGGCAAAATTGCCAGTGAACTTGCCGACAGTATCATACTAACAAACGATAACCCTAGAAGTGAAAGTCCAAAAAGTATTACCAATGACATTCTCGATGGCATTAATAGTGAAATTGATATACAAATTATCCATGACAGAGGAACTGCAATTAAAACAGCTGTAACAACTCTAAGAAAAGATGAATGCTTACTGATAGCAGGCAAAGGCCACGAAACCACTCAAACGATCGGCGACAAAGTTTTAATATTTAATGACAAAAAAGCTGTACTAGATGCTCTTATCTAACACCAAAAACATTTTAGATATTGTCAATGGATATTCATCCTTAGAAAAGGTAGTTGAATTTAAGGGTGTCTATACTGACACCCGTGAATATATCAATGATGGTCTTTTCGTAGCCCTAGAAGGGGAAAATTTTGATGGTCACAACTTCGCACAAAAGGCTGAAAAATCAGGTGCGAAAGTAATTATCGCACACAATAAAGTCAATACAACTTTGCCGGTCATTATGGTTAGTAATACCGAAAAAGCTTATCAAAAAATAGCAACTTGGCATCGCCAATCACTTTCTCCCAAGGTTATTGCGATCACTGGTAGTAATGGCAAAACTAGTACTAAAAATATGCTCCATTCCATATTGTCATTACACGGTAAAACACTTTCAACTAAAGGCAACCTCAATAACCACCTAGGCGTGCCAAAAACAATTCTCAATCTAACAATCGAACATCAATATTGTGTTGTAGAGATGGGTGCAAATCATCAAAACGAAATCAAACTTCTTTGTGATATAGCAAAGCCCGATATTTCAATAATTACGAATGCCAATAACGCTCATTTAGGAGAGTTTGGCTCCATTGAAAATATAGTTAAAGCCAAAGGGGAAATATATCAATCCCTCAATCATGAAGGGGTTTCAATCATAAATAACGACTCACCCCATTCAAAAACTTGGACGGAAATGTCTAGCAGTAAAAAATTTCTTTTTTTTGGCACTAACAGCAATATTTTTGCTGACAACATTCATCAAGGAAACCAGTCTATTGATTTCAATCTACATCTTAATGGAGATGTAATAGACATCAACCTACCCATGATTGGGCTTCATCAAATTGAAAACGCCCTAGCAGCAAGCGCATGCGCCAGTGAGCTCTATGTAAATCTTTTACTTATAAAAAAAGGGCTTGAAAACTCGATTACAGAAAAAGGACGACTCAATTTAATCAAGTGTAATAACTTCACTATTCTCGATGATAGTTACAATGCCAACCCACAATCTATGAAGGTGGCTATTGATGCCTTACAAACCTTTAAAGGTAAAAAGATTGCGATACTAGGATCTATGGCTGAGCTAGGCGAGAATTCAGATCAGCTACACCAAGAAGTTGGCGACTATGCCAGACAAGCTGACTTAGATTTCATTTTCAGTATTGGTAAAGATGCACAGCACTATCAAGGGCAAAACTTCCCAGATATTGAATCACTGTACATACACCTTAGGACGTATTACTCAGGGGCAACAATTCTGATTAAGGGCTCAAGAATGATGGAGCTAGATAGACTGGTAGATATTATTCAAAAACAATAAAACTCTGCTTGACCTTTAGTACAAAGATGGCGATAATTACGCAGCTGCGCTCGTAGCTCAACTGGATAGAGTACTCGGCTACGAACCGAGCGGTTGCAGGTTCGACTCCTGCCGAGCGCGCCACCACTTTCCCCTTTGGTAGCAAGGGTTTCAGAGCATTTAAGGCTAATTTCTATAAAAAACCTATACCCTGTATGTACAGTATCTACAGGGCTTTGGACAATCCATTTTGTCCAAGATTTTGTCCAAGATTATGCAGGCGCTGCAGCGCTTACGCGGCTCAGGGAAGCGCGAGCAGAAAAGCAACAAGATCTTCGATTTCGGTGGCGCTCAGGCTGGCGGCGACGTTGTGCTCGTTTCCGGCGCGGAGCGCGTCCGCCAGTGTGGATGCGCTGCCATCGTGGAAGTAGGGTGCGGTCAGCCACAGGGCGCGCAGCGAGGGCGTGTCGAAATTGGTGCCACGGCCATGGCTATTCTTCTCTTTGGCGGGATCCCCGGTGCCCACATCATGCAGTTGCAGGTCGGTGTACAGCGGTGGTGGGTGGCAGCTTTGGCACTCCAATGTGTTGAACACGGCCTCGCCGCGCGCGAGCCGCACCGGATTGGCAACATAGGGGGAGGGCGGAATCTCCAGTATGGCCATGTACATTGCCAGCGCGTCCAGTTCCGGAGAGATGCCGGCGTGCGCGCTCCCCAGTGTGTCATGCGCCTCACCCTCTACCAACCCGGATCCTACCTGAATATCACGGATGGTGATTTCCACATCCTGCAGCTCATCGAGGTCGCCTGACCAGTGCATGGGCAGCGTCTCGGCTACGCCCAGCAATGAAGGCGTGTTGCGCGGGCCATCTGGGAAGCCCAACCAGGTGCGTGCGTCCATCATGCCGTCGAAGTGGCAGGTGGCGCACGAAATCCAGTTGTCGGTCGTGAGCACTGGTTCGGCAGCCGAGTGGAAGATGCGCTTACCCTGCAGGATGGGTGCTGCGAGTGGGATGTTGGTCAGGGTGACCGTTTCAGTGACTGTGAGAGTCCCGGTATCAATTACCGATAGCGTACCATCCAGAACGTTATTTACAAAGACGCGCGTGCCATCCGGCGTGATGGCGATGCCGCGCGGGTTGGCGCCGACGGAGATGTGTGCCACCCCCTGGTTGGTGGAGAGGTCTATCACCGAGAGGTCGTCACTGCCCGCGTTGGCGAGGTACAACATCTTCCCGTCCGGTGAGAGCGCCACAGCGAAGGGCATGTTGACCGGCCGATCGGCAGTGTCAAGCGTAACGCGCTCCCGTACGATCAGCCGGAACGCCCCCAGGTCAAGCACATTGACCACCGGGAAAACAGTACTGTCAAAGAGCATGGCCGTGTTGGTCACGTTGGAGCGCGTTTGCGGCAGGTAAGCTTTGTCGCCGTTGGGCGAGATGGCGACAAACTGCGAGAGATTGGTACTCGCCCCGGTGGTGATATTCGCTTTCACTTCCAGTGAGCGCGTGTCAATGAGCGTGACGCGCCCGCTGAACAAATGCGTGACGTAAAGCGACGCCCTGTCTGCGCTCAGCGCCAGTCCGGTTGGAAAAGGCGCAACTGTAATCCGCGCTAACAGTTCGCCTGTCGACCAGTTAAGCACATTGACGTTGCCCCGCGCTAACTCGGACACGAACGCGCGCGCGCCATCTGTGACCACGCCATAAGGCATGGAACCGACCGCGTAGCTGCCAGCCTCCAACAGCTGCGAAAGATCCAGTAGTGAGAGCGTTGCCCCGGCGTGATTGGCGACCAACGCCGATTGTGAGTCGGGTGCGATGGCGAGCGTTCGCGGGTCATCGCCGACTGGAATCTCGTTCAGGATTTGCAGAGACTCCGCGTCGAGCACGGTAACCGAGTCGCTGTCCGGGTTAACCGCCACAACTATCCGACCGTCGGGCGAGACGGCTACAGCGGTGGCAGAAACCGGTTGCCCGGGAGTCGCGGCGGCAGCTATGGTCGCTGTTGGCGCAGCTTCGGTCGGGGTGGGTTTAGCGGTGGGGGTGGCTGCTGTTGTTTTCCGGCTTACATCCGATACAGCTGTGATGGTTTGCAGGGTGGCTCCAACCGGCGTGAGTTGAATGGGTGCCGCGGTTTGGGTTGACGCGGTGCATGTGAAGGCCAACAACACCAGTACGCCAATGATCCTTGGGTAGTGTCTCACTTTGGCGGTTCGCACACATGCACATCGTCAAAGAGCACCACGCTCTCGTTAAGCATCTCAAGACTCGTCAATGTAATCGGCCCCATACTTCTCGACTTGCCCTAATCTGGTGTTGCGGGAACCCTTGCGCCGTGTGTGACGATGGTTCCTGCAGCCTGTCGGCCATCCTCAGATGTGGAGAAGAAAGTAACTATCACGGTATCACCAAGCCCTGTCTCCCT